>NZ_JAAGPO010000388.1:0-232 GCF_017104825.1 Burkholderia sp. Ac-20345
TGAGATTACCTCACAGTGGAGTGGGATGACGATGATACTGATGACTGTCAGTACTAAATTGAGCTATTAACGAGCAAATAACGAAAGCTGTAGATCGAGACTGACTCGAGAAGATGTACAGACGTAACCATATCACAGATAGTCGAGATGTCATCAAATGCGTGGTGTCACTGGTCACTTAGTGTCTGTCAGGGGGGGGGGGGGGGGGGGGTACTATTTTTTTTTTTTTTTT
>NZ_JAAGPO010000389.1:0-3422 GCF_017104825.1 Burkholderia sp. Ac-20345
TGATCGCAACGCGCTGCAGCGGGTCGATGCGCGGCGCGACGAGACGGCCGCCGATCCGCGCGCCGGCGTACTCGAGCGGCAGGTAATGGCCGTATGGCGGAACGTGCTCGGCGATGTCGCGCTGACCCCGGACGCCAATTTCTTCGACCTCGGCGGCAAGTCGCTGCAGGCGATGCAGGCGAGCGCAAGGCTGGCGGCGGAACTCGGGCGCGACGTGCCCGTCTCGATGCTGTTCCGGCATCCGACGATCGCGATGCTGACGGCTGCATTGCGCACGCCGCTGGCGTACCGGCCGCGCACCGAGCGCAACGGGTTTGCGCCGCACCTGGCGATCCAGTCGGCGTCGGACGCCGCGCCGCGGCTCATCTGCATCCATCCGGCCGACGGCCTCGCGTGGAGTTACCTGCGGCTCGCGGCCTATCTGCCCGATGCGACGATCGACGGGTTGCAGCTGTCGGTCGACGACACGTGCGACGCGGCCGATTTCGACGCGCTCGTGCGGTCCTATGTGCGGCGCGTACGGGTATTGCAGCCCGACGGGCCGTATCACCTGCTGGGCTGGTCGCTCGGCGGTGCGCTGGCTTATGGCGTCGCGGCGGCGCTGGCGCGCGACGGCGCGGCGGTCGGCACGCTCGCGCTGATGGACAGCTACCCGTCGTCGGCGTGGACCGCGCAGCCGATGCCGGCCTGCGCCGACGCGCTGCGGATCCTGCTGACCGTCAACGGCGACTTCGATACGGCCGACCTGTCCGACACCGTGCTGCGTCAACGCCTGCTTCGCGCGAACAGCCCGTTCGCGGCGCTCGGCGGTGCAGGCCTCGATGCGCTCGTCGCCGCGACGCTGCGGCAGATGCGCCTGTTTCGTGCGACATCCACGCCGCGCTACGACGGCGAACTGCTGCTCTTCAACGCGACCCGCAAGCGGCCGGGCATGCCGACGCCTGAGAGCTGGCATGCGCATCGGCCGCACGGGACGCTGACCTGCCATGCGCTCGACTGCTCGCACGACGGCATGTCGGACCCCGAACCGATGGCGGCGATCGGCGCTGTCCTGACCGAACGGCTCGCCGCAGAGGCGGGCCAGGATCTTCAATCACGGAATTCGAATCGATGAAAAGCACTACGAACCTGACATTCCCGGCGGGTATCGCCGTCGTGACCGGTGCGGCGCGCGGAATCGGCGCCGCGGTCGTCCGCATGCTCGCCGCGCACGGCGTGGACGTGGCCGCCTTCGACATGGATGGCGACGCGCTGGCGCGCACGATCGCCGACAGCCCGCCGGCGGCGGGACGCGTGCACGCGTTCGCGGTCGACGTCGCCGACGCGCGTGCGGTGCAGGCGGCCGTCGAACGGGTGGAATCATCCGTCGGTCCGATCGGCATGCTCGCCAACGTCGCCGGCGTGCTGCGGCTTTCAAGCGCGGCATCGCTGACGGACGACGACTGGGCGCATTGCTTCGCGGTCAATGCCGACGGCGTGTTTCATCTGTCGCGCGCGGTCGCGCCGCTCATGGCCGCGCGCCGGGCAGGCGCCATCGTGACCGTCGGGTCGAATGCGGCGCTCGTCCCGCGCACGCAAATGGCGGCCTATGCGGCATCGAAGGCGGCGGCTCATCAGTTCACCCGTTGCCTCGGCCTCGAACTGGCCGCGCACGGCATTCGCTGCAACATCGTCGCGCCGGGATCGACCGACACGCCGATGCAGCGCCAGCTCTGGCAGGGCCCCGAAGGCCCGGCAACGGTCATTGCGGGGGCGCTCGACACCTACCGGAACGGCATTCCGCTCGGCCGCATCGCGGCCCCCGACGATATCGCCGAAGCCGTGCTGTTCCTGCTGTCCGATGCGTCGCGTCACGTGACGTTGCACACGCTGTGCGTGGACGGCGGCGCGACGCTCGGCGTGTGACGCACAAACGGTTTCCGGAACCCTGGCCATGAAACATCTCACTGCCTGTACCGAACAGGGCGCGGCAGGCGCATTCGCGCAGCCGCGTCATGACGAGCGGCTGCGCGTCGGCGCGCCGCTGCCGTCACCCGAAGCACTGCGCCGCGACGTGCCGGCCTCGTTCACCGCGCGGGCGACCGTCGACGCGGGGCGCGCGCAGCTGCGCGCGATCCTGGAGCGGCGCGATGCGCGCCGGATCGTCATCGTCGGCCCATGCTCGGTCCACGATCCCGGCGCGGCGCTCGACTACGCACGGCGGCTTGCCGCGCTCGCGCACGAGGTGCGGGACACGTTCTGCGTCGTCATGCGCGTCTACTTCGAGAAGCCGCGCACGACGGTCGGATGGAAGGGGCTGATCAACGATCCGGGGCTCGACGGCAGCCATCGCATCGAGGACGGCCTGCGCACCGCGCGGCAACTGCTCGCCGACATCAACGCGATCGGGTTGCCGGCCGCGACCGAAGCGCTCGACGTGATGACGCCGCACTATCTGGGCGACCTGGTGAGCTGGGTGGCGGTCGGTGCCCGCACGACCGAGTCGCAGATCCATCGCGAGATGGCGTCGGGTCTGCCGATGCCGGTCGGTTTCAAGAACGGGACGGACGGCCAGATCGACGTCGCAGCTCACGCGATGCTGGCCAGCATGCGGCCGCACACGTTCATCGGGATCGACGGGGCCGGCCGTCCCGCGCTGCTGCACAGCGCCGGCAATCCGCACGCGCATCTCGTGCTGCGCGGCGGCCGGCATGGACCGAACTACGACACCGCGTCGGTCGCGGCCGCGGCGGATGTGCTGCGGGCGAGCCGCTTGCCCGCGAACGTGCTGATCGATTGCTCGCATGCGAATTGCGGCAAGCAGGCGATGCGGCAACTGGCCGTGCTCGACGACGTCGTCGAGCAGATGCGCGCGGGCGACGACGCGATTCGCGGCGTGATGCTCGAAAGCTTCATCGAGACGGGCGCGCAGCCGCTCGGCGGCGCGCTGCGCTACGGCTGCTCGGTGACCGATCCGTGCATCGGCTGGGAAGCGACTGCGGATGCGCTGCTGCATGCACGAAACCGCCTGCTCGCGCGAGCGGGCTGACCGTGGCCGGTACCGGCCGGCCCCCTTCATTTCTCCACTACGAACGAATCATGTCGACTCCTTCCGCTGACACCCTGAACCCGCCGGCCGATGCCGGCGCGTCTTTTTTGCCGCTGCTGCTCGCGAACTTCGCGATGGTCGCGGGAACCTACGCGTTCGTCACGATCGCCGGCCCGATGGCCCGGCGCATGCACCTCGAACCGCTGCACGTCGGCGCGATCATCGGCATCGTCGGGCTCGTGTGGATGCTGGCCTCACCGCGCTGGGCGCGAGTCGCGGATCTGCGCGGCCGGCTGCCGGCCATGCGCGCGGCGATCGGCGGCTTCGTCGCGAGTTCGCTGTTGCTGACGGCGTACGTCGGCTGGGCGCTGCGCGATGGCGGCACGGCCGTGCC
>NZ_JAAGPO010000390.1:0-3762 GCF_017104825.1 Burkholderia sp. Ac-20345
AAAGCGTGCATTAAGTTGTCCCCCGCCTTATTTGCCGCCGAGCGTTACAAACAGGGTCAGGAGCCCCAGCATGCCGATGATCATGGCGAACGCGTAGTGATAGATGTAACCGGATTGGAGGAAGCGGGTCACGCCGATCGGCCGCAACGGCTGTGCGGTGGCCGGCGCGTCGGGTTCCGGCGTGCGCTTCGCACCGGCGCTCGCGTATGAAGCGCTCACCGCCGTCGGGTTGCCGTTCGATCCCGATCCGGACACGACCGCGCCCGAGCCGTCGCTTCGCGAACGTGCCGATTCACCTGTTGCTTCCTTCACCGAACCTGTCCAGCCATGCATACCGAACTCGCCTGGGTTGCCGTCGCACCCGCCTTCGCACTGATCTGTATCGGCATTGCGGTGCGTCGCATCGCGCTCGTCGATGCGGCGTTCTGGCCGTCTGCCGAGAAACTGACCCACTACGTGCTGTTTCCCGCGTTCCTCGTGCATTCGATCGGGCTGGCCGGGCCGCTCGACGCGTCGTCGAAGTCGACGATCGTGCTGCTGACGGGCCTCACGCTCGCGGTGCTGGCTGCCGTCGTGCTCGGCTGCCGGCTGTGCGCGGTGCCGCATGCGTCGTTCACGTCGATCGTCCAGGGCTCGATCCGCTTCAACAGCTACATCTTCCTGTCGGTCGCGTCGGGGTTGCTGAACCGTGCGGACTACGGGATCGCGGCGGTGGTCGTCGCGTATATGGTCGCGATCTCGAACACGCTCGTGCTGCTGTCGTTCGAGCACGGCCAGGCCGGCGGGCGCGGGCTCGTGGGGATCGTCGGCAAGGTGGCGGCGAACCCGCTGATCGTCGCGAGCGCGTTCGGGATCGTGCTGAACCTGACCGGCTGGCGGCTGCCCGCCGCGCTGGACCAGACCGTCGACGTGCTCGGCGGCGCAGCGTTGCCGTTGAGCCTGATCTGCGTCGGCGCCGCGCTGCGGCTGCCGTTGCCGCGCAAGGAAGCGGCGCTCGTGCGTGCGGGGCTCGTGACCACCGCGATCCGGCTGGTCGGGTTTCCGCTGCTCGCGCTGACCGCGACGAAGGCGTTCGCGGTGTCGCCGCTGTCCGGGAACCTGATCCTGCTCTATTCGGTGCTGCCGTGCGCGAGCAACTCGTACGTGCTGTCCACGCAGTACGGCGGCAACCACCGGCTGATGGCATTCGTCGTCGCGCTGTCGACGGTGCTGTCGTTCGTTCCGATTTTCATCGTCGCGCGTGCGATGTAGGCTGACACGCCGCGACGCAGCCGGCGTGGCCCGTCGTGCACCATCAACAACAAGACAGGAGACACCCATGATTTCGAGGCGCTCGTTCAATCGCGCACTCACCGGACTCGCGATGGCCGAGGTGCTCGGCGGATGCGCCGGCACGGGCTCCGGCAGGCGCGCGATCACCGGCGTCGACGCGCACGCGCACGTGTTCCTGAAATCGCTGCCGCTCGTGCCGGGCCATCGCTACACGATCGCGTACGACGCGTCGCTCGACCAGTACCTCGCGATGCTCGACCGGCACGGCATGTCGAACGGCGTGCTGATCCAGCCGAGCTTTCTCGGCACCGACAACCGCTATCTGCTCGCCGCGCTGCGCGCGCAGCCCGCGCGCCTGCGCGGCATCGTCGTGATCGACCCCGCGCGCGATGCCGAGCAGGTCGCCGCATGGACGCCGCTCGGCGTGCGCGGCATCCGGCTGAACCTGATCGGCGAACGCGATCCGGATTTCGCGGGCGCGGCGTGGCGCGCGCTGTTGCCGCTGCTGCGGCGGCACGGCTGGCAGGTCGAGCTGCATGCGGAGGCCGCGCGCCTGCCGGTGCTGATGCCGCCGCTGCTCGACGCGGGCGTCGACGTTTCGCTCGACCATTTCGGGCGGCCCGACCCGCGGCTCGGGATCGACGATCCGGGCTTCCGCTATCTGCTGACGACGGCGGTGAGCAGGCGTGTGTGGGTCAAGGTGTCGGGCGCGTACCGGAACGACCGCGCCGACCGCTGGCAGGCGTCCGGCCTGACGGCGATGCATGCGGTGCGCGAAGCGTTCGGCACGGAGCGGTTGCTGTGGGGCAGCGACTGGCCGCATGTCGGATACGAGGGCGCGGTCGACGATGCGCTCGCATACCGGTACATGGAGACCTTGCTGCCGGACGCGGCCGGGCGCAGGCAGGTGCTGGTCGATACGCCGGCGGCGCTGTACCGGTTCGATGCGAAGGGGTGAGCGGGCAGGGGCGGCGCGTTTTGCGGAACCCCTGTAATCTGCACACTGCCCGCGCCGCCATGGGTGCGGTTGCGGCTTGCACGGCTGACGCGGTGATTCGAACGGCACCGCGCGCGTCCGGCCCCCATCCACGCATCGCATCAGGAGCACGCATCTTGGCCACCTACATCGTGTTTACACGGGAAAGCATGCAGGACCCACAGGAATTCGACCTCTACCAGAGCAAGGTCGGCGCAACGCTGGCCGGGCATCCGGTCAAGGTGCTCGCGGCCTACGGGCCGCAGGAAACGCTCGAGGGCGAAGGCCCGGAAGGCGTCGTGATCGTCGAGTTCCCGTCGAAGGAAGCCGCGCACGCGTGGTATCACGGCCCCGAATACCAGGCCGTCGCGCAGCACCGGTTCAAGGGCGCGCGCTATCGCGCCGTGCTGGTCGAAGGCGTCTGAGCGACCTGAATCCGGCGCGTCCGGTGTCGCGCTGCGACGCCGGAAGCCCGGCCCGCCCATGAACACATCGACTCCCGCCACCGCGCCCGTTCGCCCGCCGATGGGCCGCGCCACGACCGTGCTGCTCGCGATCAGCGTGGCGCTTTATCTGGTCGCCATGTTCACCGCGCCGTTCCGCACCGGCGCGCCCGTCCCGCATCCATGGGCCGACGGCTGGCAGGTGCTGTTGACGGGCTGGATGGGCGTGCTCGGCGGCATCTATGCATGGCTCGCGAATCCGCTCGTGTTCGCCGCGTGGCTGCTGACGGCGAAGCGCTACCGCGCCCAGGCGGTCGTGCTGGCCGTACTGGCGTTGCTGTTCGGGATGAGCTTCCTGTCGCAGCACCAGATCGCCGTGAACGAAGCGGGGGACGTCGAACCCGTGCATCTCGATGCGATCGGCTACTGGTGCTGGCTCGCGAGTTTCGGCGTGGCGTCGGTCGGCGCCGCGTTGCTGCCTGGACGGACGAAGACGCGCTGATTGATTGCGGATGCCTCGATGCGGATGTCGACGGAGGTGAAGCCGCCCGGCATCGCAACGAGCCGCGGCATCGGCACGTGACGCGAAACGGCGTCTTGCGTGCCGATGCATCGAAGGCGCGACGTCGATGGCGCGCCTTCGACCTTCACCGGATGTGCGCCTGCAACGCGCGCAGCCAATACGACACCGCCACCGCGCCGCCGTCCGGCGTGCCGATCGCACGTTCGCCGAGATAGCTCGCGCGCCCGGCGCGCGGCGTCATGTTCGCGGTTTCCTGCGCGCCATGCTCCGCCGCCGCGACGGCCGCCTCCCACGCGGCCGATGCATCCTTGTCGCCATCGAGCGCACGCTCGAATGCAGCGACGGCCGGCACGAGCGCATCGAGCATCGTCCGGTCGCCAGCGTGCGCGCCGCCCAGTTCGCTGATCGACTCCACCGCAGCGCGGAACGCCGCGGCCCAGTCGCGCGCCGACGGCTCGGCGCTGTCGGCCAGCCGGCGCGATGCGCGCAGCAGTGCGGTCGCATAGAACGGCCCCGAGCTGCCGGCGATCGCGCGGCGCAATGCGGCG
>NZ_JAAGPO010000391.1:0-3621 GCF_017104825.1 Burkholderia sp. Ac-20345
CAGTACCTTCGCCAAACCCCGCACGCTTTCCACGAGCGCGCGGTCCTTATCTGTCCATCTGTCAGGCGGGAGATTGCGGAGGTCCAGGAATTCTTTCAGCCTTTGCGGCATGGGGCGCCGGCCGACGTCATCAGATTGCCGTCGTCCACGTACAGCACGTCCGGATCGAGCTTCACGCGTGGAAAGCGTTGCGCGAAGTCGTCGGCCCATGCCCAGTGCGTGGTGGCCGGGCGGCCGTCGAGCAGGCCGGCCGCGGCGAGCACGTAGGCGCCGAGACACAGCCCGACGAGCTGCGCGCCACGCGCGGCGACCGCGCGGACGGCGTCGACCAGCACGTCGGGCGGCGCTTCGTCCGGATCGCGCCACGCCGGCACGATGACGATGTCCGCGTCGTCGAGCCCGTCGAGTCCGTATGGCGCGGTGATCGTGAAGCCGCCCGTCGTCGACAGCGGGCCGCGCTCGGCCGAGCAGACGCGAAACTCGAATGCAGGCGACGCGGCCGAGTCGCGTTCCTTGCCGAACACGACGGACGGCACCGACAGGTGGAACGGGCTGATGCCGTCGTATGCGATCACGGCAACGACGGTCGGTGCGGGCGGGGCGGGCCGGGTGGGCGCAGCGGCAGTCATGGCGGGCTCCGGAATGGCGATGGCCCGATTTTATCGAAGAATGGCTATCGGGCCACTGTCCGCGTAAGCGATGCGCGCCGACAATGCATCGCATCGCGCCGCTGGCCGTCCCGTCCCGGGGCGGGGCAGCGCCCCCGGACCAGGAGCCCGCCATGTCGAACGCCGTCCCGCAATCCGCTTCCCCTTCCGTTTCCCGTCCGGCTTCCCGCCGCGCGCTGATCGTGATCGACGTCCAGAACGAGTACGTGACGGGCAACCTGCCGATCGAGTATCCGCCGCTCGACGTGTCGCTCGCGAACATCGGCCGCGCGATCGATGCCGCGCATGCGGCCGGCGTGCCGGTGGTGGTCGTCCAGCACGTCGCGCCGGCCGGCGCGCCGATCTTCGCGCCCAGCTCCGACGGCGTCGCGCTGCACGCGGTCGTTGCCGGCCGGCCGTACGCGCACCTGATCGAGAAGAAGCAGGCAAGCTCGTTTGCCGGGACCGATCTCGCCGCGTGGCTCGAGGCGCACGGGATCGACACGCTCGCGGTGGCCGGCTACATGACGCACAACTGCAATGCGTCGACGGTCTATCACGCCGCGCACGCGGGGCTGAATGTCGAGTACCTCAATGACGCGACGGGCACGCTGCCGTACGAGAACGAAGTGGGCGCGGTGAGCGCCGAGGAGATTCACCGCGCGTACGCGGTCGTGTTCCAGTCGAATTTCGCGGCCGTGATGTCGACCGATGCGTGGATCGCGGGACTGGCCGGTGCGCCGATGCCGAAGCGCGATTCGGTTGCCGCGTCGAACCGGCGGGCCCGCGCGCAGCGCGCGAAGGCGGCCTGAACCGGGCGGGGAGAAGGGGGCGCGGGCGGGGCGTTGGCAAGGTCGGCGCGAGGCCCGGCGCACCGACCGATGAATCGAAAACCTCGGGCGAGCGTTCGCCGCGCGGTCAGTCGCCGTCCTTCAGCATCGCCGGGCTGTAGCGCAGCATGTCGAAACAGCCGTCGACGAGCTTTTCCGCATGCTGCTCGGCGTCGACCTCGTCGGGCAGCATCAGCATGTCGCGCACGAAACCGCTGACGAGCGTGTGCAGCATCAGCGTCGCGCGCCACGTATCGAGCCGCTCGGGCAGCAGCTTGAGCCGCACCGCGCCCGCGAGATCGGCATCGATCGCATGCAGCGCCTCGCTCATCCCCGCGCGGTTGCGCTGCAGCAGCGGCTCCAGGTCCGCGACGTATTCGCACTTCATGAACAGGATGCTGAACACGCGGCGCAACTGCGCGTCGCGCTGCACGCCGAGCAGGCACCAGATCAGGATCTGACGGATCTTCTCGAGCGGATTGCCGCCCGGCGCGTCGAGCGGCATCCGCTTCAACTCGTCGATCGGCAGAAACACGCGGTCGAACATCGCGTCGAACAGGTCGCTCTTGTTCGCGAAGTGCCAGTAGATTGCGCCGCGCGTCACGCCGGCATGCTGGGCGATGTCCGCGAGCGACGTGTGCGACACGCCCTTCTCGAAGAACACGTGTTCGGCGGCGTCGAGAATGCGATTGCGCGTCTCGAGCGCCTCCTCCTTGGTACGTCTGACCATGTGCAGGCCTGATTGAATCGATCGTAGGTGAATTAGGGTCTGCAACCCTCGGCGCAGTCATATAGACTGGCTATGCTTGCGGTTGGTAACAATCTGTAAGACTGGACAGCCGGCGGGGCATAAACGGGGTTTTTACATACATTCATGAATGTATATACAATACCACCCTACGATCGAATGGCCCAAGTGGCAATCAGTTAATATCCCACTCTGCTGATTCCCGCCAAAGTACCAGTCCGCAGTTGCGGGGCAACCTGTCGGCACGGAGGTTTCGTGCCGCTTGCTGTATCTAGCAGTCCAGTATTTCAGGTGTTCGATCTGCGCCGTGAGGCGCATCCGTGTTGCGCTCGCTCCGGTCGGGTGCGGCACTTATTCCATTGGTTATACACAGAGGTCGCTCCATGCGCGTCGAACGGGTTCCATACCGCTTAATCACTGTCGCGACGGCCGCCGTTTTCCTGGCCGCGTGCGGGAAAAAAGAATCGGCACCGCCGCCGCAAACGCCGGAAGTCGGCGTCGTCACCGTCCAGCCGCAAGCCGTACCAGTCTTCAGCGAACTGCCGGGCCGCACCAGCGCATTCCTCGTCGCGCAAGTGCGCGCACGGGTGGACGGCATCGTGCTGCGCCGTGAATTCACCGAAGGTACCGACGTCAAGGCCGGCCAGCGTCTGTACAAGATCGATCCGGCGCCGTATGTCGCCGCATTGAACAGCGCGAAGGCAACGCTCGCGAAGGCGCAGGCGAACCTCGTCACGCAGAACGCTCTCGTCGCACGCTACAAGGTGCTGGTGGCCGCGAACGCGGTCAGCAAGCAGGACTACGACAACGCGGTGGCCACGCAGGGCCAGGCCGCGGCGGACGTCGCGGCCGGCAAGGCAGCGGTCGACACCGCGCAGATCAACCTCGGCTATACCGATGTCGTCTCGCCGATCACCGGCCGCGTCGGCATCTCGCAAGTGACGCCGGGCGCCTACGTGCAGGCGAGCCAGGCGACGCTGATGTCGACGGTGCAGCAGCTCGACCCGGTGTATGTGGACCTCACGCAGTCGAGCCTCGAAGGCCTGAAGCTGCGTCAGGACGTGCAAAGCGGCCGCCTGAAGACGAGCGGCCCTGGCGCCGCGAAGGTGTCGCTGATCCTGGAAGACGGCAAGACCTACTCGGAAGCCGGCAAGCTGCAGTTCTCGGACGTGACGGTCGACCAGGCCACCGGTTCGGTGACGATCCGCGCGGTCTTCCCGAACCCGGGCCGCGTGCTGCTGCCGGGCATGTTCGTGCGCGCACGGATCGAGGAAGGCGTGAACGAGAACGCCTTCCTGGTGCCGCAGATCGGCGTCACGCATGACCAGAAGGGGCAGGCGATCGCGATGGTGGTGAACGCCGGCAACAAGGTCGAGCCGCGTCCGCTGAAGACCAC
>NZ_JAAGPO010000392.1:0-3834 GCF_017104825.1 Burkholderia sp. Ac-20345
CGGCAACGGCGTTTGCGCCGTCCTGGTTCAGGTCGGCGATCGCGACGGCCGCGCCCGCCTTCGCGAGCTCGAGTGCGATTTCCTTGCCGATGCCGCTCGCGGCGCCCGTGACGACTGCGGTCTTGCCGCTCAGATCTGCTGCCATGTCCGTCTCCTCCCGTTGTCGGATCGATAAAAGCACGCGCCCGCCGCATCCGCTACCGTCGCGCGATCGTACTGGCGGGCCAGCCGTCATTGTGCACGATCAGCCCCGCCGTTCGCGCGCAAAACGTCTAAGCTTAAGGTCGGTTCCCTCACGCAGGAGATTCGCATGCACTATCGACGGCTAGGCCGCTCCGGCCTGCAGATCAGCGCGCTGTCGCTCGGTTCGTGGGTGACGTACGGCAACCAGGTCGACCAGCGGGTCGCGCGCGAATGCCTGGCTGCGGCGCGCGACGCAGGCGTCAATTTCTTCGACAACGCCGAGGTCTACGCCGGCGGCAAATCCGAGGAAATCATGGGCCACGCGCTCAAGTCGCTCGACTGGCCGCGCGTCAGCTATATCGTGTCCACGAAGTTCTTCTGGGGGCTCGCCGAAGCGCCGAACCAGTATCACACGCTGAACCGGAAATACCTGCTGAACGCCATCGACGGCTCGCTGCGCCGCTTGCAGCTCGACTATGTCGACCTCGTCTATTGCCATCGCCCCGATCCGAACACGCCGATCGAGGAAACCGTCTGGGCGATGAGCGACATGATCGTGCGCGGCAAGGCGCTGTACTGGGGCACGTCGGAATGGAGCGCCGAAGAGATCCGCGCCGCGTGCGAGATCGCCGAACGACATCACCTGCACAAGCCGGTCGTCGAACAGCCACAGTACAACCTGTTCCATCGCACGCGGGTCGAACGGGAATATGCGCGGCTCTACGACGACTACGGCCTCGGCCTCACGACCTGGAGCCCGCTTGCATCGGGCCTGCTCACCGGCAAGTACCGTAACGGCGTGCCGCCCGGCAGCCGCGCGCAATTGCAGGGTTACGACTGGATGCGCGACCGCCTGACCGATCAGGCCGCCAACGATATCGTCGAACGGCTCGGCGAAATTGCGGCCGAGCTCGGCTGCAGCACGAGCCAGCTCGCGATCGCGTGGGTGCTCGCGAATCCGCGCGTGAGTTCGGTCATCACGGGCGCATCGCGGATCGAGCAGATCAGTGACAACATGCGCGCGCTCGACGTTGCCGCGAAGCTGACGCCGGACGTGAAGCAACGCATCGAAGAGGTGGTCGGCGATGCGTACGAATAAGGCGATGCACGGCCACTCGCGTACAATACGCGGCCCGCATCGGCGCCCGGCCTGACGGCCGCGCACGATCGATCGCTTTCATCGATTCACCTTTCGTTTCAGGCAGCCCGCCATGCTCAGTTATCGTCACGGTTTTCACGCAGGCAACCACGCGGACGTGCTCAAGCACGCCGTCGTCGTCCAGCTGCTGCGCTACCTGAACAAGAAAGACAAGTCCTACTGGTACATCGACACGCATGCAGGTGCCGGCGTGTACTCGCTGCGCGACGGCTATGCGGCGAAGACATCGGAATTCGACACAGGCATCGGCCGGCTGTGGAACGAAAAGAACCTGCCGGAAGCGCTGGGCGACTATGTGGATGAAGTCCGCGCGCTGAACGACGACGGTGAACTGCGCTTCTACCCCGGTTCCCCGTACATCGCGTGGCGATCGATGCGCGATCAGGACCGCATGCGCCTGTTCGAAATGCACACGACGGAAATCGACGTGCTGCGCCACAATTTCCGCGACGCGGGGCGACGCGCGATGATCTTCGCAGGCGACGGCTTCGAAGGCATCAAGGCGCTGCTGCCGCCGCCGCCGCGACGCGCACTCGTGCTGATCGACCCGTCCTACGAGGACAAGAAGGATTACGCGCGCACGGTGGCGTGCGTGACGGAGTGTCTGAAGCGTTTCGCGACGGGCTGCTACGCAATCTGGTACCCGCAGGTGACCCGGACGGAATCGCAGCGTTTTCCCGAGCAGCTGAAGCGCCTGCAACCGAACAACTGGCTGCACCTGACATTGACGGTGTCGAATCC
The DNA here is from genome assembly GCF_017104825.1 of Burkholderia sp. Ac-20345. Taxonomy (NCBI): domain Bacteria; kingdom Pseudomonadati; phylum Pseudomonadota; class Betaproteobacteria; order Burkholderiales; family Burkholderiaceae; genus Burkholderia; species Burkholderia sp. Ac-20345. The sequence continues at coordinate 2,084 of NZ_JAAGPO010000392.1, forward strand.
GCCGACTGACGGGCTGGGTCTCTACGGCAGCGGGATGTTCATTCTGAATCCGCCGTATACGCTCGCCCAGAGCATGAACGAGGCACTGCCCTATCTGGTCGAGATGCTGGGACAGGATAGCGGCGCCCGCTGCCAGATCGAGCACCGCGGAAACTGATCGGGCGACTGGCTGTTACGGCTGAGGTCTCGGCGCGAGCCTTGGCTGGTTGGCCGGTTGCCCACCCCACGCGGGAACATTGATATACGGCGCGACGAACAGCGGAACCGACGTGTTCGGCGCCTGCCCGGCCGGAGCCCGCATGCGTGCCGGCTCGACGATCGGCTCGGAAGACAACGGCGCCGTCTGCAGCACCAACCCGCCCTTGCCGTCCTGGATACCGCGTTGCGTATCGAGAATCAGCGGTTTGGACGACGTCGCGGCCACGGCCGCGAGTCCATGGACAAGTACCGCCGCGCCCAGAACGAGACGCGCGCGGGCACTTCGACGCACATCGAGACGCAAACGCATGATCGTGTCCTTCAGGATGAAAAGCAGGTGCATACCATAGCGCTGCACTGACGATTGCGCCAGATCCGGCGCACAAAAAACAAAGCCCCGTCAAATACGGGGCTTGCTTATCGTTCGGTGCCACGTGGCACCTGACGGTGACTCCGATTACAGCGAGTAGCCGTTGGTTTCGAGCGAGCGGATGCGGCTCTCGAGCTGGACGATGTCCGACGACGTAGCGAGGTAAGCCTCACGGCGTTCACGTTCTGCGGATTCGAACCAGTTGCTCAGCTTTTCGACGATGTAGGCGATCATGACGTTCTCCAAGGAAGGGGGACCCCTGGTGAATCGGTGTTCAGGGATTTCCCGTATAGGGTTATCCCGAATTATAGCGATGCCGCACCAAGATGCTAGTGAAATACTTGCATGGAAGCCATTCCATTTCGGAATATCCGGTCGCCGACCTAGCGTAACCTGTTGATTTTTATGAAAATAGAATCGAGGCCTGTTTTTGACCTCGAGTGTGCGCACTAATTTGGTTCATCGACGGGGTCGGACAGACGCGCCAGAATCGGGCATTCGGGCCGCCCGTCACCATGACAGTGCGCAGCGAGATCGGCCAATGTGTCGCGCATGTCGCTCAGCTCCGTGATGCGCTTGTCGAGTTCGGCCACGTGTTCGAGGGCAATCGACTTCACTTCTGCGCTCGCGCGGGAGCGATCCTGCCAGAGCATCAACAGCTTGCGGATGTCCTCGACGAGAAAGCCAAGGCGTCGCGCCTGACGGATGAAACGCAGGATATGGATTTCGTCTGCGCCGTAGATCCGGTAGCCGGCGTCGGTACGCTTGCTCGGCGCAAGCAGGCCGACCTGTTCGTAGTACCGGATCATTTTTGCGCTGACTCCGGATTCGCGCGACGCGTCGCCGATATTCATTCCCGCCCTCTCCATCAAGCCCTGGTTTCGAACATGAACGTCGACGACTGCAATCGCCGACGGCACTTCGATCGTATCAAATCGCGTGGTTTCGTTCCGGGGTAAGGCTTGACTGCGGGATGGCAGCCGAGTGATCTGGCGTGCGAGCCAGGGGCACGTGATGAATGGAGCGCACTTCTCCTACCGCACGTGCGTTTTTTGTCGCTGAAATGCAAAAACCCCCGCCTTTCGGGCGGGGGTTCTTGGCTTAGGGAGCCTGACGATTACCTACTTTCACACGGGAATCCGCACTATCATCGGCGTAGAGTCGTTTCACGGTCCTGTTCGGG
>NZ_JAAGPO010000393.1:0-3604 GCF_017104825.1 Burkholderia sp. Ac-20345
TGGCTCGCGGGAGACGCGCTGCGCGACGGACGCTTGCGCGCGGTGCTGCCGCAGTTCGCGGCGGCGCCCGAGCCGGCGACGATCCACGTATTGCGCCAGCAGGCGCGCGGCACCGCACCCGCGTCGCGGCTCGTCGCGTTCCTCGCGACCTGGTTCGCGCAGCCGGCGTGGGATGCCGCGTGGGCATGACGGCGACGGCGGGCGGCGCGCCGTGCGGCCGGCCGAACGCCGGACATGAAGGCGCCGCGCATAAAAAAGGGCCTCGCATGCGAGGCCCGTCAAAGGTCGGAGAAGCCGGTACGCCGGCCGGCAGCCGCAGGCTGCGCGGCACCGGCCGGATGCGCACCGTTACTGCGTTACTACCTTGCGCGGCTTGAAGATGCCCTGGTATTGCCGTGCCGGGCGTTCCTTCGTCACCGGCTCGATGCCGCCGAAGGTCGGCGTCTGGCGCAGCTTCATTGCAGCCGGCGAAGCGACCGAGCCGATCGACGTCGAGCGCGACGCCGGCGCGAGGTTGTTCGCGACGAGCAGTGCGGCTTCGCTCTTCAGGTTCGCGAGCAGCACCGGATCGGTGGAGCCGTTGACCTGCGTGAGCAACCCGCTCCAGGCCGAGTCGCTGTAGTTCACGACGTAGTAGTCGAGCCCGCTCGGGTCGGCGACCACGCCCGTGCAGCCGTCGATCCGCGTTTGCGTCTGCGTATCCTTCAGCGCGAGCGTCGTGCGTTTCGCGAGACCCTGGCCGTACGCGAGCGTGATCGGCACCGTCCACTGCAGGCCCGGATACGCGTTCTTGTTCGGGAACGGCTGCTGCTTGAGCGTGATGACGGTCTGGTTCTTCGTCAGGTCGCACTGCGTGTCGAGCGAGATCAGCGGCACGCCGGTCTGGCGTACGTAGCTGTCGCCGATCGCGCCGATCGACTGGCCGCTTTCCTTCGACAGTGCATCCCACAGGCGCTTCGGCGTGCCGTTGCCGAACGAGTAGTCGACCAGGTATTGCTGCAGACCCTTGCGGAGCGTCTGTTCGCCGAGATAGTTCTCGAGCGTCTTCAGCACGTGGCCGCCCTTGTCGTACGTGAACGCGCTGGCGCTCAGCACGAAGTCGTTCGACGCCCAGCCGTTGAAGTTCGGCGCGACCGGGAACGCATTCGGGCCGATGTCACGATTGATCACGCGGTACTTGTTCTTCACCTGGTCGAGCCAGCTGAACTCGTTGGGGAAGAACTGGATCGTCGTCTTCGTCTCGAAGAACGTCGCGAACGACTCGTTGAGCCACACGTTGTCCCACCAGTCGGTCGTGACGAGATCGCCGAACCACTGGTGCGCGACTTCGTGCGTCAGCACTTCGTTGCCGTAGTGCGACATCGGCTGGCCCGGTTGCGGCAGGATGTCGTCGGCGAACTCGAGGATCGACCCCCAGTTCTCCATCCCGCCGAAGTTCAGGTCCTTCTGCTCCTTGAACGCATCGTTCGCGGCCACCGTGTCGAACTTCGTGAGCGGCAGGGCAATGCCCGTGTAGCGGTAGTAGAAGTCGAGCGCCTGCTTGGTGCGGTCCATCGCCGGCTTCGCCCAGTCGCTCATGCCCGGCGGTGTGAACACGCGCAGGTGCAGGCCGCCCTTGCCGCCCGGCAGCGGGCTCGTGAAGTCGTCCTCGTAGGTGTCGAACAGGCCGCCGCCGAAGAACAGCAGGTACGACGGCATCGGCGGGGTCTTCTCGAACTGCACGAGCTTGTAGCCGCCGCCGACGTTGGTCGACGGCTTCTCGGCCGCGTTCGACACGACACGCCAGCTCTGCGGCACTTCGGCCGTCACTTCATAGGTCGGGCGGAATGCCGGCTCGTCCCAGCCGGGGAACCACTGGCGCGACAGGTTGGTTTCGCCTTGCGTGAGGATCGCGCCGCTCGTCTTGCCGTCGGTGCCCTTCAGGTCGACACGGAAGACGCCTTCCGCGGCCGAGCAGCCCGGATACGGATCGTCGCCGCAACTGCCGCCGGTGTGGTTGACCGGATCGTCATACGACTTGAAGTTGATGATGCCCGACCATTCCATGTGCAGCGAATAGTTGCCCGGCGAGATCGTGCCGCTCACGGGGCGCAGCTGGTAGAAGTCGCCCTTGTCCTGTGGCGTCGCGATCAACTGGATGTTGCCCGGTTGCAGCGTGATGCGGCCGTTCGTGAACTTGATCCGGTGGCCGGCGATCACGATGTTGTTGACCGGCTTCAGCACCTTGATCTCGACGTCGGCGCGGCCGTCGAACGCGTTCAGCGCGTCGTTCGGGCGGAACCACAGCCGGTAGTTCACCGGTACCACGGTGTCCGGCAGCTCGACAGGCGATACGCTCTTGTCGACGTTGGATGCGCTTGGCGGCGCGGTGACGGTGGGCGACGAGCCCGAGTGCGGCGCGCCGGCGGAGCTGAGCGCGGAAGCCGAGCCCACGCCGCCGTCGTCGCCGCCGCACCCGGCTAGCGCGAGTGCGGCGACGATCGGCAGATAACGCATCTTGCGAATGTTGATCGACATGACTGAAACCTCGATTGTTGAAAGAATCGTTCAGTGCTGCGAAAACGCCGGCAAAGACAATCCCCTCGCCGTTAATCAACAGCGATGAAAATGCCAATGACGGATTATTCGAAAAGACGGCGGCCGACTACGTGAAGGTAATCATGGTTTACTGCCCCCTCTGGATTTCCGGATGTCGGTTAACTTGCCGGTTCAAAATGGCCAGGCGCGTGTTGTACTGAATTGATTTCGCGCGCACGACACGGAGCGGCACGCCCTGTGCGGGCGCGCTTTCCCCTTTGAACAGACGACCTACGGGGCTGGCCGGGCCTGATCGCACGATGGCAGGAAGGCGTGTCGCCATTCCGTAAAATCACCGTCATGCGGCCTCAAGGTTTGTCGGCTTGCTCGAAGGATGCGTAAATATACTTGATGGTTTTAGGTAAAGGAAACGAAAAATTTAGAAATTGCATCTATTGAATTCGCCGCGCTTCATTGAATGCTGGAAAGCATTAATGCGCTTTCTGTTTAACTGGTATTTTCGTAGTTTTAATCTATTAACGATCTCGCGCGGCCGCGAAAACTACGAAATCCGGCGTATCGGGGCGCGCTCGGTACAATGCAGTGACGATCCGCTCACCGATTGCCGCGAGGAGGCTTTCCCATGCCACGAACCCTGTTGCGTTTCGCGCCGCTGCGCGCCGTGCTGCTGATGTTCGCCGCCGTGTTCCTGCTCGGCGGTTGCGCGGGGCTGACGCGCGATCCCGTGCGTGTGTCGGTTGCCGGGCTCGACCCGCTCGTCGGGCAGGGCCTAGAGATGCGTTTCAGCCTGAAGTTGCGCGTGCAGAACCCGAACGACGCGCCGATCGAATACGACGGCATCTCGGTCGCGCTCGACCTGAACGGCACGCCGTTCGCGAGCGGCGTCAGCGATCGCTCGGGCACCGTGCCGCGTTTCGGCGAGGCCGTGCTCGACGTACCGGTTTCCTGATGATCGAACGCCGCGGCAGGCGAACCTTCGCTGTACACGCCGCCGCGCGACGACGCAACGACCAGCTTCTTGCCGCCGCACAACCCGACCGGCCCGTTCTCGCCGTAACGGAACGTC
>NZ_JAAGPO010000394.1:0-3528 GCF_017104825.1 Burkholderia sp. Ac-20345
TGGTTGCCGACGACCGCATCGCCCGACGGCGTCCACGCGGCGATGCCCGGATCGTCGACGAGCTGCACGAGCGTCGCACCCGGCGGCACGTGCGGGCCGAAGCCCTCGATGTGATAGGTGAACGCGGGGGCGCCGAACGCGAACACGAGGTCATGCCCGTCGAGCCGCGCGACGATCTTCTCGCGGATCGCGGGCAGGAAGCCGGCGAACAGCGGATGGTCCTCGGGGAAGCTGCAGCGCCCCGACATCGGCGCGACGTACACGCGCGCACGATGCCGCTCGGCGAGCCGCACGATCTCGTCCCACGCACCGGCGCGATCGACGGCCGCACCGACCACGAACGCGGGGCGACGCGCGGCGTCGAGCGTGTCGCCGAGCCGTGCGAGCGCGTCCGGATCAGGCCGCACGACGCTGCTGACCGCGCGGCGCGGCAGCAGGTCGGCCGGCTGGTCCCAGTCATCGACCGGGATCGACACGAACACCGGGCCGCGCGGTTCCTGCATCGCGATGCGGTACGCACGCGCGATCGCGGCCGGCACGTCCTGCGCGCGCGCGGGCTCGATGCTCCATTTCACGTACGGCTTCGGCAGCTCGGCGGCCTGCGTCGCGCCGAGGAACGGGTCGAACGGCAGGATCGCGCGCGCCTGCTGGCCCGCGGTGACGATCAGCGGCGTGCGGTTCTTGAATGCGGTGAAGAGATTGCCCATCGCGTTGCCGACGCCCGCGGCCGAATGCAGGTTGACGACCGCCGCGTTGCCGGTGGCCTGTGCGTGGCCGTCGGCCATCCCGACCACGACGGCTTCATGCAAGCCGAGCACGTAGCGGAAATCGTCCGGGAAGTCGCGAAACATCGGCAGCTCGGTCGAGCCGGGATTGCCGAATACGCGGTCGATGCCGAACTGGCGAAGCAGGTCGATCACCGCATCGCGAACGGTGATCGACGCGGCGGAAGGGGGCGGATGGCCGGACATGCTCGGGTGTCTCCTGGATGGCTTGGCGGTTTCCACAGTATCGAAGCGCAAGCCATTCTCTGATACTGTATTTTTTGCGAAAAGCCATTACATTCCGGCATGACTTTCGATCTCCGACAATTGCGCGCCTTCACGACGATCGTCGCGTGCGGCAGCCTCGGCCGCGCCGCCGATGCGCTGCATGTGACGCAGCCGGCGCTGAGCCGGATCCTGAAGCGGCTCGAGGACCAGGTCGGCGCGCCCTTGTTCGAGCGCCACTCGAAGGGCGTGCAGCTCACCGCGTTCGGCGAGGCGCTGCTGCCGCACGCGACGCTGCTGCAGCACGAGGCCGAGCACGCGCGCGAGGAACTCGACGCGATGCGCGGGTTCGCGAAGGGTACGATCAAGGTCGGCACCGTGGGCAGCATCGCGAGCCTCGTGCTGCCGGTCGCGGTGGGCCGCGTGCTCGACCGCTGGCCGAACCTGCGGGTCGAGATCATCGAAGGCGTGTGGGACCGGCTCGCGGAAGGGCTGAACAAGCACGAGATCGATCTCGCGCTGTCCGCGCACGGGCCCGATACCGACGAGATCGTCGCGATTCCCGAGTGCCGCTGGGAAGATCGCAGCCACATCGTTGCGGCGCCGCACCATCCGCTGCGCGCGCTCGGCCGCGCACCGACGCTCGCCGATACGCTGCACGCACGCTGGGCGATTCCGCCGCGCGGCACCGCACCGTTCGACCATATGCGCGCGACCTTCGACGCGCACGGGCTCGCGCTGCCCGACATCGCGGTCGAGACGCGCTCGGTCACGACATTGAAGAGCCTCGTCGCGCATGCCGGCTTCCTGAGCTGGATGGCCGAGCCGATGTACGGCGCCGAGCAGCGCGCCGGCACGATCGACACGCTGCCCGTGCGCGAAGTCGTCGCGGTGCGCACGCTCACCGCGTTCCGGCGCCGCCACGGGATCCTGCCGGGGCCGGCCGGCAAGCTGCTCGAGGAACTCGTTGCGTTGACGCGCGAAGGGCGCTGACGGCGTTTCCAGCACCACCGCTGGTTCGCGCCCCTCCCCGCCCTGCCCGCGCGCCGCCGCAGCGCACCATCGAAATGCCGTTTCCCCGCCTTGACTTTCGCTCGCCCGAATACGATCATTCGCTCACACAAAGAGCAAATGATCGTATTCGACGATCACGTCGGTCGCATTCGACAGGAAAAAGTCAGGCACGAACAGGAGACACCGGATGAGCGCATCGCCCTCCGCCCGCACGCCCGTGCTGCTGCACATCGGCGCGGGCTCGTTTCACCGCGCGCACCAGGCGTGGTATCTGCATCGCGTGAACGCGGCCGTTCCGGCCGACGAGCGCTGGTCGCTGACCGTCGGCAACATCCGCGACGACATGCGCTCGACGATGGACGCACTCGCCGCGCAGCACGGCGCCTACACGCTCGAAACCGTCACGCCGCAAGGCGAGCGCGCGTACGAGACGATCCGCGCGATCACCCGCGTGCTGCCGTGGTCGATCGACCTCGCCGCGCTGATCGACGCCGGCGCCGATCCCGCGTGCCGGATCGTGTCGTTCACCGTCACCGAAGGCGGCTACTACCTCGACGAACACAACCGGCTCGACATCGCGAACGCCGATCTCGCGGCCGACCTGCAGGGCGCGCGCACGACGCTGTACGGCGCGCTCGCGGCGCTGCTCGCCGAACGCGTGAAGCGCGGCGCGGGCCCGCTCACGCTGCAAAGCTGCGACAACCTGCGCAACAACGGCGCACGCTTTCGCGCGGGGATGCGCGAATTCCTCGAACGGCGCGGGCAGGCCGACCTGCTCGCGTGGTTCGATGCGAACGTCGCCACGCCGAGCGCGATGGTCGACCGCATCACGCCGCGCCCGACTGCCGACGTGCGCGAGCGCGTGCTGGCAGCCACCGGCATCGACGACGCGTGCCCGGTGATGGGTGAATCGTTCATCCAGTGGGTGATCGAGGACCGCTTCGCGGCCGGCCGGCCGCGCTGGGAGCTGGCCGGCGCCGAACTCGTCGACGACGTACACCCGTACGAGGAAGCGAAGATCCGCATCCTCAACGCGACGCACAGCTGCATCGCGTGGGCCGGCACGCTCGCGGGCCACACGTACATCCACGAGGGCACGCACGACGCGGCGATCCGCCGCTTCGCGCACGACTACGTGACGCAGGACGTGATCCCGTGCCTCACGCCGAGTCCGCTCGATCTCGCGCGCTACCGCGACGTCGTGCTCGAACGCTTCGGCAACCCGTACGTGCTCGACACGAACCAGCGTGTCGCGGCCGACGGCTTCTCGAAGATCCCCGGCTTCATCGCGCCGACGCTCGTCGAATCGTTCGCACGCGGCGCGGCGCCGGTCGCCACCGCCGTGCTGCCCGCGCTGTTCCTGCGCTTTCTCGAACGCTGGGCGCGCGGCACGTTGCCGTACGCGTACCAGGACGGCGTGATGGACGAAAGCGCCGCGCGCGCGATCGTCGGGTCCGGCCATCCGGGGGCCGGCCAACCGGGGGCCGGCCATCCGGAGGCCGACGACCCGGTCGTCGCGCTGGGC
>NZ_JAAGPO010000395.1:0-3632 GCF_017104825.1 Burkholderia sp. Ac-20345
GGCCGGGTAGCGCAGCGCGAGCGCGCGGTACTGGCGCGCGAGGTCGCGCAGCCGTTCGCGCCACGGCAGCGCGGCGTCGACCGGCACGAGCGAGCGCGACAGCGCGTTCGCGATCGCGCGGCTCAGGCCTTCCTTCGACTTGAAGTGATACAGCACGCTCATCGGGTCGCAGCCGACCGACTGCGCGAGCTTGCGCACGCTGAACGCGGCTTCGCCGACGTCTTCGAGCAGCGCGAGCGCGGCCGCGACGATCGCATCCTTGTCGAGGCCGCGCGGGCCCTGGGCGGGTTTGTCTTTCATCGATGCGGGCTGGCGGGCCGGTGCGGCACCGGCTGTAAACTTGACGAAAGCTTATTCTACACTGTAGAATTATTTCTGCGGTGTAGAAATTGGGTGTCCCGGCACCTCTCAATACGTGCTTTCGCACAGTCCGGGATCCAGGCGGCACGAGCGTGCCCGCCGTCAACACGGGCCATCGCGCCCTTTATCTCGTTGACACCCATGTGGAACCGGCTGCCCCACCCGCGAAGCCAGAAGGCTCTTCGACAGGCGGCCCAAGACCATGCAAGTGCAATCATGACTTTCAACCATCAACCCCTGATCCAGGGCGAATCGCGTTTCGAACCAACGCAACTGAACATCGAAAAAGACAACTGGAACTGGTGCGACCTGGCCCGCTACGACGGCGAGCGCCCGGCGAACTGGTACGAGGCGTCGCTGTCGCGCCACGCGAACGGTGCGCCGCTCGCGCACGATGCCGTATGCGACGTGCTCGTGATCGGCGCGGGCCTGCTCGGCGCGTCGGCCGCGCTGCATCTCGCGGAAGCGGGCGTCGATACCATCCTCGTCGACAAGCACCACGTCGGCTCGGCCGCATCGGGCCGCAACGGCGGGCAGCTCACGCCCGGCCTCGCGCGCTGGGAAGCCGCCGACATGATCGACCACCTGTCGCACGACGACGCGAAGCGGCTGTGGCGCTTTGCATCGGCCGAATCGATGGACCTGATCGACGCGATCGGCGCGCGTTACGCGCTCGAGCTCGACCGCAAGCGCGGCCATATCACGGCCGCGGTCCACCCGGGCCACATGAGCGCGCTGCTTGACGGCGCGGATGCGCGCCGCCATCTCGGCGACGCGGGCGTGACGCTCGTCGGCCGCCATCAGCTGCATGACGACTACGTGCGCTCGGGGCTGTACCACGGTGCGGCGATCGACGCGATCGGCGGGCAGATCCATCCGCTCGCGCTGGTGCGCGGCCTCGTGCACGGCTTCCGGCTGAACGGCGGCGCGCTGTTCGAGGGCACCGAGGTGCTCGAACTCGACGAGACGCCGGAGGGCGTCGTCGCGACGACGCCGGGCGGCACGATCACCGCGCGCAAGGGTGTCGTGCTGGCGCTGCACAACACGACGTTCCGGCTGCTCGACGACGGCGCCGCGACAACCGTGCCGTTCTTTACCTACGTGAGCGTGACGGCGCCGCTCGACGTCGATGTCGCGACACTGATGCCGGCCGGCATGCCCGTGTACGACACGCAGTTCCAGATCGACTACTACCGGCCGGTACGCGGCAACCGCCTGCTGTTCGGCGGGCAGGGCACCGGCACGTGCTGGGCGCAGCCGGACGTGAACGCGTACCTGCTGACACGGCTGAACACGGTGTTCCCGCAGGTCGACGGCCAGTTCGCGCTCGACTACTGCTGGAGTGGCGTGAGCGACTTCACGCTGAACGGCGCAACCGACAGCCGCAAGACCGACGGCCGCGTGCCGATGTACATGGTGCAGGGCTGGAGCGGTCACGGCGTCGCGCAGACGGTGCGGATCGGCAAGGCGATCTGTGACGATTTCGTCGGCCGCAACGACGATTTCTCGATGCTGACCGGCATCGATCACCGTGCGATCCCGCTCGGCCGCCAGTTGTCGCCGATCGCGATTCCCGCCGCGAAGGCAGCAATGAGCGTGATGAGCGCGCTCAACCCGGGGCGGATGATCTCGTTCTGACCGGCTGCGGCAGGCAACAAAAAAGCCCGATGCGATTGCTCGCACCGGGCTTTTTTACATGCGGAGACGGCGGTGCTTACGCGATCCGCTTCGCGAGTTCGACGGCCTTGCCGATGTACGACGCAGGCGTCATCGCGAGCAGGCGGTCCTTCGCATCCTGCGGGATCGCGAGCGTGCCGACGAATTCCTGCAGCGCTTCGCGCGTGATGCCCTTGCCGCGCGTCAGTTCCTTCAGCTGCTCGTACGGGTTCTCGATGCCGTAGCGGCGCATCACCGTCTGCACCGGCTCGGCGAGCACTTCCCAGCAGTTATCGAGATCTTCGTTCAGGCGTGCCGGGTTCACTTCGAGCTTGTCGAGGCCGCGGATCAGCGAGTCGTACGCGAGCAGCGAGTAGCCGAGCGCGACGCCCATGTTGCGCAGCACCGTCGAGTCGGTCAGGTCGCGCTGCCAGCGCGATACCGGCAGCTTGTCGGCGAGGTGGCGCAGCGTCGCGTTCGCGAGGCCCAGGTTGCCTTCCGAGTTCTCGAAGTCGATCGGGTTGACCTTGTGCGGCATCGTCGACGAGCCGATTTCACCGGCCTTCGTCTTCTGCTTGAAGTAGCCGACCGAGATGTAGCCCCACACGTCGCGGTCGAGGTCGAGCAGGATCGTGTTCGCGCGCGCCACGGCGTCGAACAGCTCGGCCATGTAGTCGTGCGGCTCGATCTGGATCGTGTACGGGTTGAACGTGAGCTTCAGGCGGGTCTCGATCACGTCGCGCGAGAATGCTTCCCAGTCGAATTCCGGGTACGCCGAGAGATGCGCGTTGAAGTTGCCGACCGCGCCGTTCATCTTGCCGAGGATCTCGACCTTCTCGATGCGCGTGATCGCACGGGCGAGGCGGGCCGCGACGTTCGCGAGTTCCTTGCCGAGCGTCGTCGGGCTGGCCGGCTGGCCGTGCGTGCGCGACAGCATCGGCTGCTCGGCGTGCGCGTGCGCGAGTGCGACGAGGCGCTGGTAGACCGTGCGCAGCGCCGGCAGGATCACGTGTTCGCGCGCGCCGGCGAGCATCATCCCGTGCGACGTGTTGTTGATGTCTTCCGACGTGCACGCGAAGTGGATGAATTCGCTGGCCTTTTCGAGTTCTTCCTGGCCCTTTACCGATTCCTTCAGCCAGTATTCGACGGCCTTCACGTCGTGGTTCGTCACGCGCTCGATTTCCTTGATGCGGGCGGCGTCGTGCGCGGTGAAGCGCTCGGCGAGCTGCAGCAGGAACTGTTCGGACGCATCGGAGAAGCGCGGGACTTCCGCGAAGCCGGCGCGCGACAGCGCGATCAGCCAGTGCACCTCGACGGTGACGCGGTGGCGCATGAAGGCGGCTTCGGAGAGCCAGTCGCGCAGTGCTTCGGTCTTGCTGGCGTAGCGGCCGTCGATGGGCGAAAGCGCGGTGAGGGCGAAAAGCGTATCGGGACGAGTGTCGGACATGATCGGGCGGGCCTTGGGGCCGGGGCGAGCGAGGGGAAGGAGAATGGGTCGGTCGATCAATCTGGAAGGCAAGGTTGCGCTGGTCACGGGTGCGTCGAGCGGTCTCGGGCAGCGCTTTGCGCAGGTGCTGTCGCAGGCCGGTGCGAAGGTCGTGCTCGCGAGCCGTCGC
>NZ_JAAGPO010000396.1:0-3360 GCF_017104825.1 Burkholderia sp. Ac-20345
CCGGTTGCGCGGCGGCAGCCGGTTCTGCCGCCGGTGCCGCGGCTTCCTGCGCGGCAGCCGGTGCAGCCGGCGCGGTGCCGTGCCCCACGCGGATCTGGCTTTCGTCGATCACGAAGCAGCACACGGCCACGATGTCGTCGGACGGCACGTCCGATTCGACCCACAACGTCAGGTCGCCGCCCGCTTCCTCGCGGCCGACGATCCGGCCGAGGTTGCCGAGCTCTTCGGTGAGCAGTTCGCGATCCTTCGCATCGACACCCACGAGCGTGATCTTCAGGTGCGGGCCGCCTTCGTCCGCGCCGGCGTCGCCCGCCGGATGCGCAGCCGCGACGGCCTGCTCGATCACGTGGTCGGGCGCGCGATCGTCGCTGGCGGCCGGTTCCGCGACCGGCGCGACGGCAGCAGCGACCGGCGCCGCGGGTGCAGGCGCAACCGGCGCACCCGCGCTGCTCTCGGCCTTCAGCCGTTCGAGCTTCGCGCAGATCGTCGCGGCGGCGGCCGCGTCCGGTTCGGCGCTTGCGCGGTAGTCGACGAGCTGGTCGGACAGCACGTCCTTGGTCTCGAGGAACGCGTCGACCATTTCCTTGGTCAGCGTCAGCTCATGGTTGCGCGCGCGGTCGAGCAGCGATTCGAGGATGTGCGTCGTATCGGTCAGCGCGGAAAAGCCGAACGTCGCCGCGCCGCCCTTGATCGAATGCGCGGCGCGGAAGATCGCGGCCAGATCCTCGGGGTCGGGCGAGCCGACGTCGAGGTTCAGCAGCAACTGCTCCATCTGCGCGAGCAGCTCGTCCGCTTCGTCGAAAAATGTCTGGTAGAACTGAGTGATGTCGAGAGTCATGCCCGGTCCCGGGTTGAATGCGTCGCGTGAATGTCAGGAAGCGGCCGGCTCGGACAGCGTCGCGACCAGGTCGACCAGCACGGCGGGATCGATCGGCTTCTCGATCCAGCCGGTCGCGCCCGCGTCGCGTGCGGCGTCCTTGAACGCGTCGCTGCCTTCCGTCGTCAGCACGAGGATCGGCGTTTCCGTATAGGCGGTCAGCTTGCGCAGCGCGGCGATCACTTCGAGCCCGCTCTTGCGCGGCATGTTCTGGTCGGTCAGCACCAGGTCGTACGGCACGGTGGCCGCCAGGTCGAAGCCGGCCTCGCCGTCCGGCGCCACCGTCACGTCGTATCCGGCCTGCATCAGCGTTGCCTGCAGCAGCGCACGCATGGTCGCGGAGTCGTCGATGGCGAGAATGGTTCGGATCATGTCTGTCTCGGAATCTCGTAAACGTCAGGGTTTCGGCACGGCGACGGCGGACGCCGCGAGCGCCGCGAGCGCCGGGCGCGCGGCCGGCGCCGGGGCCAGCTGCTGCGCGAGCTGCTGCGAGCCGGCCGCATCGGCCGACAGCGTCGTGGTCGTCGCATCGTCGCGCATCAGCGCCTCTTCGGATTTGCGGTTCAGCACGATCACGCTGATCCGGCGGTTTTCCGGATCGAGCGGGTCGGCCTTGTTCAGGTTCTGGGTCGACGCGAGGCCGAGCACGCGCAGCACTTTCGCCTCGCCCATGCCGCCGGTGATCAGCTCGCGGCGCGACGCGTTCGCGCGGTCGGCCGACAGCTCCCAGTTGCTGTAGCCGCCCTCGCCGCCCGCGTACGGCACGGCGTCGGTGTGGCCCTGGACGATGATCCGGTTCGGCACGTCGTTCAGCGTCTTGCCGATCTCGCGCAGGATGTCGCGCATGTACGGCTCGACGTGGTCGCTCGACATCGCGAACATCGGCCGCTTCTGCGAATCGACGATCTCGATGCGCAGCCCCATCAGCGTGGAATCGATGCGGATCTGCTGCTTGAACTGGCGCAGCGTCGGGTTGGCCTCGATCGCGGCCATCAGCTTGATCTGCAGGTCGTGCAGGCGTGCCTGCTCGAGCCGGTCCTGCGCGGCCTGGGCGGTCTGCGCCTGCGACCGGGAATGCTCGTCGCCCATCTTCGCGAGGCGTTCGGCGAGCTGCGTCGTGCCGTCGGTGCGGCGCAGCGTGCCGGCTTCGACGCTCGACAGGTCGCGGCCGCCGCCGTTGATGATGCTGGAATCCTGCGAGCTGCGGTCGCCGCTGCCGAACAGCGCGGCCTTCAGCGGCGTGTTGAAGTATTCGGCGATCCCCTTCAGCTGCACCGGCGTGACCGAACTCAGCAGCCACATCAGCAGGAAGAACGCCATCATCGCGGTCATGAAGTCCGCGTACGCGAGCTTCCATGCGCCGCCGTGGTGGCCCTTCTTCGCCGGGGCCACCCGCTTGACGACGATTGCGCGATCCTTGCTCTTGCTCATTGGGCGCTCCGCGTCACTTCGCCTTCACGCGGCGCACATGCTCTTCGAGCTCGGAAAACGACGGCCGCTCGGTCGAGAACAGCACCTTGCGGCCGAACTCGACCGCAATCGCCGGCGCATAGCCGTTCAGCGTCGCGAGGATCGTCACCTTGATGCACTGGAACATCTTGGTCGACTCGGCGACGCGCTGCTCCGCGAGGCTCGCGAGCGGCCCGATCAGCCCGTACGACAGCAGGATCCCGAGGAACGTGCCGACCAGTGCCTGCGCGATCATCGCGCCGAGCACCGCGGGCGGCTTGTCGGCGGACGCCATCGTGTGCACGACGCCCATCACGGCCGCGACGATACCGAACGCCGGCATCGCGTCGCCGACGCGCATCAATGCGTGCGCGGGGCCTTCGCCTTCCGCGTGGTGCGTCTCGATCTCCTCGTCCATCAGGCTTTCGATCTCGAACGCGTTCATGTTGCCGCCCACCATCAGGCGCAGGTAGTCGGTCAGGAATTCGACGATGTGGTGATCGGCGAGGATCTTCGGGTATTGCGTGAAGATCGGGCTCTTTTCCGGATCGTCGATGTCGGCCTCGAGCGTGAGCGTGCCTTCCTTGCGTGCCTTCGCGAGCAGCACGTAAAGAAGCGCCATCAGCTCCATGTAGACGTCCTTCGTGTATTTCGAGCCCTTGAAGAGGGTCGGCAGCACGCGCAGCGTGGCCTTGATGGTCTTGCCGCCGTTGCCGAGGATGAACGCGCCGACACCGGCACCCACGATCATCAGGATCTCGACCGGCTGGATCAAGGCGCCCAGATGCCCGCCTGCCAGCGCATAACCGCCGAAGACGGACAACAGCGTCACGAGTGTTCCCACGATAATCAGCACTGCCTGTCCCTCACGAATGACCGGCGGGGAGACCGCCGTTAAACAGGTTTACGGCAGTCGGCAGGAAAACTTTCGCGGGCGGCCAGGCGGCGGCCCGACGGTGTTTACCAGCAATTTGCAGACGATTCGCGCCACCCGGCGCGGCCTGAACGCCCCGCCCGGCGGTGCCCGGCCCGGC
>NZ_JAAGPO010000397.1:0-3593 GCF_017104825.1 Burkholderia sp. Ac-20345
CGCCCCGTTTCGAGCACGTAGCCGCGATCGGCCACGCCCAGCGCCTTGTTCGCGTTCTGCTCGACGAGGAACACCGTGACGCCTTCCTCGCGGATCATCCGGATGATGTCGAAGATCTGCGCGATCACGAGCGGCGCGAGGCCGAGCGTCGGTTCGTCGAGCAGCAGCAGGCGCGGCTTGCTCATCAGCGCGCGGCCGATCGCCAGCATCTGCTGTTCGCCGCCCGACATCGTGCCGGCCCGCTGCGTCGCCCGTTCCTTCAGGCGCGGAAACAGCTTGAACACGTGCTCGATGCCGTCGTCGATCTCGTGACGGCTCGCGAAGAAGCCGCCCATCTTCAGGTTCTCGAGTACCGTCAGGCTCGGGAACACGCGCCGCCCTTCCGGCGAGATCGCCATCCCCTGCCGCATGATCTGGTGCGTCGACATCCCGGTGATGTCCTTGCCCTCGAACAGCACGCGGCCCGACGACGCGCGCGGCGTGCCGCACACGGTCATCATCAGCGTCGTCTTGCCGGCGCCGTTGCTGCCGATCAGCGTGACGATCTCGCCCTTGTTCACCTCGATCGACACGCCCGCGAGCGCCTCGACCGCGCCGTAGTGCGTATGGACCTGTTCCAGCTTCAGCATCACTCTTCCCCCAGATACGCCTTGATCACGCGCGGGTCATTGCGGACCGCTTCCGGCGTGCCAATCACGATCGGCCGGCCGTGCTCCATCACGAGGATGCGGTCGGACACGCCCATCACGAGGCTCATGTCGTGTTCGATCAGCAGCACCGATACGCCGAACTCGCGGCGCAGCTTGTCGATCAGGTGCTGCAGCTCGATCTTCTCTTGCGGGTTGAGGCCGGCTGCCGGCTCGTCAAGCATCAAGAGGCGCGGCTCGGTGATCATGCAGCGCGCGATCTCCAAGCGCCGCTGGTGCCCATACGACAGCGTGCCCGCCGGCCGGTTGGCGACCGACGTCAGCCCCATCCGGTCGAGCCACACCGCCGCGCGCTCGAGCGCTTCCTTCTCGGCACGGCGATACGCGGGCGTCGAGAACAGACCCGGCAGCAGCCCCGCCTTCACCTTGCGGTGCTGCGCGACGAGCAGGTTCTCGACGACGGTCAGCGACTTGAACAGGCGGATGTTCTGGAACGTCCGCACGAGACCCTTCAACGCGATCTTGTGGCTCGGCAGCCCGCCAATCGCGTGGCCGTCGAGCACGACGTCGCCGCCGGTCGGCTTGTAGAAGCCGCCGACGCAGTTGAATACCGTGGTCTTGCCCGCGCCGTTCGGCCCGATGATCGCGAACACCTCATCGCGGCGCACGTCGAAATCGATGCCGTCCACCGCGAGCAACCCGCCGAAGCGCATCTGCAGCCCGGCGACCTTCAACAGTTCTGCATTCGCGCTCATTGCGGCAGCTCCACATGGGGACGGCTCGCGGGCAGCAGGCCCTGCGGACGCCACATCATCATCAACACCATCACCAGACCGAAGATCAGCATCCGGTACTCGGCGAAGCCGCGCGCGACTTCCGGCAGCACGGTCAGCAGGATCGCCGCGAGAATCACGCCGAGCTGCGAACCCATCCCGCCGAGCACGACGATCGCGAGGATCAGCGCCGATTCGATGAAGGTGAACGATTCAGGATTCACGAGGCCCTGGCGCGCCGCGAAGAACGCGCCGCCGATGCCCGCGAACGCCGCGCCGAGCGTGAACGCCGACAGCTTGATGCGCGTCGGGTTCAGGCCCAGTGAACGGCACGCGATCTCGTCGTCGCGCAGCGCTTCCCACGCGCGGCCCATCGGCATGCGGATCAGGCGGCTGGTGACGAACAGCGTGAAGCCAACCAGCACGAGCGCAAGCAGGTACAGGAAGATCACCACGTGGTCGCCGCTGTATTCCAGCCCGATCAGTTCATGGAACGTCTTCGCGCCTTCGACGCTCGCGCTGCGCACCATCTCGTAGCCGAACACGGTCGGCTTCGGGATGCCCGAGATGCCGTCCGGGCCGCCCGTGAGGCTCGTCAGGTTGTTCGCGAGCAGGCGGATGATTTCGCCGAAGCCGAGCGTGACGATCGCGAGATAGTCGCCGCGCAGCCGCAGCACCGGGAAGCCGAGCAGGAAGCCGAACGTCGCGGCCGCGATCGCGGCGAGCGGCAGGCACTCCCAGAACGACAGCCCGAAGTACTGGTTCAACATCGCGTACGTATAGCCGCCGACCGCGTAGAACCCGACATAGCCGAGATCCAGCAGCCCCGCGAAACCGACCACGATGTTCAGCCCGAGGCCGAGGATCACGTAGATCAGCGCGAGCGTCGCGACGTCCACCGCGCCGCGCGAGCCGAAGAACGGCCACACGAGCCCGACCGCGAGCAGCACCCAGACGATCACGCGCTGCTGCTGCGCGCCCATCGCGGGCATCGCCGGCAGCTTCACCGCCGATTTCGCGCGCACGAGCCACGGCTTGAACAGCTGGAACAGGAACACGGCCGCGACCGCGATCCACACCGGCCGCCAGTGCGGCGTGAGCACCACCTGGTAACCCTCGAGCTTCAGCTGCAGCCCGAGTACCGGAATCGTGAGGATCGCCGTCAGGAACGCGGCGGCCACGGCATTTTTCAGCGACTGGCCGACCGACGCGTCGGCGGCCGGGCGGCGAACGGAAATGACTTGACTCATCTGCGTCTCCCTCAAACCTTTTCGATGTCCGACTTGCCGAGCAGGCCGGTCGGGCGGAAGAGCAGGATCAGCACGAGCAGGCCGAACGCGACGACGTCCTTGTACTCGGCCGGCATGTAGCCCGCTGCGAAGGTTTCCGCGAGGCCGAGCAGCACGCCGCCGAGCATCGCGCCCGGGATGCTGCCGATCCCGCCGAGCACCGCGGCGGTGAACGCCTTGATGCCCGCGACGAAGCCGATATACGGGTTCAGCTTGCCGATCGTCAGCCCGATCAGCACGCCGCCGACGGCCGCCAGCATCGCGCCGAGCACGAACGTGAACGAGATCACGCGGTTCGTGTCGATGCCGAGCAGGTTCGCCATCTTCATGTCCTCCGCGCACGCGCGGCACGCCCGGCCCATCCGCGAATGCGAGATGAACAGCGTGAGCGCGATCATCAGCACGACCGTCACGCAGACGATCATCAGGCGCGAATACGGAATGGTTACGTCGAAATCGCCGCCGAGATGGATGTCGAACGCGCCGGAGATCAGCACCGGCACGGACACGTCGCGCGCGCCCTGGCCGATCTGCACGTAGTTCTGCAGGAAGATCGACATGCCGATCGCGGAGATCAGCGGCACGAGGCGCGGGCCGCCGCGCAGCGGCCGGTACGCGACGCGCTCGACCGCGAAGCCGTACAGCCCGGTGACGATCACCGACACGATCAGTGCGGCGCCGAGCACGAGCGGCAGCGGATAGCCGGCGGAGATGCCGATTGCGGTAAGGGTAACGAGGCCCACGTAGGCGCCGATCATGTAGATCTCGCCGTGGGCGAAGTTGATCATGCCGATGATGCCGTAGACCATCGAATAGCCGATGGCGATCAACGCATAGATCGCACCCAGCGTCAGGCCGTTGACCAGCTGCTGGGCGAATTGAGG
>NZ_JAAGPO010000398.1:0-3537 GCF_017104825.1 Burkholderia sp. Ac-20345
TCCCGCCGCGTCGAGGAACGCGGGTGCGCCGCGCGCGACGCCGTCCGCGCCGCCGCCTTGCTGCGAACGCGCGGCCGCCTGCTGCGCGCTCGCGGCAACCTGCGTCGGTACCTGCGTGAGCCGCGTGATCTGCTCGGCGAATTCGGATAACGAAGAGACCGCGCGGTCGAACGACGCCGGCTCGTCGAATAGTGCGGGGAGCTGTTCGCGGTTCTGCAGCTTCACGGCGCCCGCCGACACCCACAGCCCGTTATCGACGACGACGGGCGGCAGCGCGTGCACGCTGTTGTCCCCGTCGGCGGTGCGCTTGAGGAGCGCGCCGGATTCGTCCGAATCGCGTCGCACGTCCCGCTCGATGCCGCTGCGCAGCCCGGTGCAGCCGCTCAGCAGCGCAGCGGCCAGTAACGAAAGAACGAAAAAAACGCGCATCAGCCCGCTCCCTGCGCGACGACGCGCAACACGTGATTGCCTTGATAGAGAATCGCCTGGATCGGCGTCGCCGTGCGGCCGAGACTCGCGACGAGCACTTGCAGCGCATCCTCGAACGAGCCGCGCAGCGTCGCCTGCGCGTCGATGCTGAAATCGACCGGCGCATCCCAGACGAGCTGCCAGCCCGCCGTGCGCGCCCATCGCAACAAGACGCCGCGGATCGTGCCGTCGGACGCGCGCACGTCCCAGACGGGTGCGTCCGCAACGGGCAGCGACGCGGGCCGCGCGGCCGTGGCCAGCGCGGCCCCGGCTGACGCCGATGGCGATATCGCACGCAAGACGTCGACGCGCGTGGCCGTCAGCGGGGCGTGATCGAAGCGCTCGACAAATGGGCCGCCGATCGCCGGATCGGTGCCGGCGGGCGGGCCGCTCGCCGCGCAATCGGTTGCAAAAAGCGCGGTCGCGATGAACGCGGTCGCGGCGACCGTAGCGCCGTGCATCATGGTTGTCCTCGTTACTCGACTGCTGCCGTGCGCCGCTGGCCCCCGCGCTTTGCTGCTCGATGATCCCGGATGCCGCGTCCGACGCCTCGGACCGCCTGCGCGGCCGGAAATGGCTTTCCGAACGTGGGATTACCACAGCGCTACATAATGGGTCTACACACGCAGTCGCATTATTGAAGTGATTATTGCGCGGCAAATATACCCCGAACGGTTTGACAAAAGCTATTTTGCATGCAAAATTAAATAGACCATTCAATTTCCTCTTTCATTGCGGGAAATGCACCGCCCAATCCATTCATTCGAACTACCAAGATGAACCAGCATGCCGCCGCCCCGCTGCGCGATCTCGCGGGCGAAGTGCTCGGCCTGATCGACCTGAAGCAGATGTTCACCGACATCCACATCGAGCAAGACCGTCCCGTCACGATCAAGACCCCGCGCGGCTGGGTCGAGACGAGCGACGAACCGGTGCTCCTCGACGACATGCGGCCGCTGCTCGACGCGATCGACGAGCATTGGGAAGCCGCGCTGCGTCAAGGCACGCTCGACCGCCCGTTCGTCCTCACGCGCTGCCGGCTGCGCTGTCACGTGTACCGCGCGGGCGGCGGCCGCAAGATCGTGATCTCGATGCGCCGGCTGCCGCTCAAGCCGCTGCCGCTCGAGGAACTCGGCCTGCCCGTCTACGTGCGCTCGATGCTCGACAACACGAAGGGCATCATCCTCGTCACGGGCCCGACGGGCTCGGGCAAGACGACGACGATCGCGTCGCTGCTCGAGCACATCAACACGACCCGCAACACGCATATCGTCACGATCGAGGAGCCGATCGAATACTATCTGGAGCGCCGCCAGTCCATCATCTCGCAACGCGAAGTGCCGACCGACACGCCGAATTTCCCGCACGGGCTGCGCGAGGCGCTGCGGCAAAGGCCGGACGTGGTGATGGTCGGCGAGGTGCGCGACGCGCAGACAGCCGACACGCTGCTGCAAGCGGGCGAATCGGGGCACCTCGTGCTCGCGACGATGCACACGGGCAGCGCGGTCAGCGCGCTCAACAAGCTGCTGTCGTTCTTTCCGGTCGAGCAGCGCGACCGGCACGCGGTCGCGCTCGCCGAATCGCTGATCGGCATCGTCTGCCAAAGCCTCGTGCCGAGCGCGGACGGCGAAAGCCTCGTGCTCGCGAGCGAACTGCTGTTCAACAACAACAACCAGGTCGCGAAGCTGATCGCGGAGCCGACGAAGCTGCACCTCGTCAACGAGTTCCTGCGGCGCCGCGAGGACAATATGTCGCGCTCCCTGAACGACGACCTCGCCGCGCTTGCGGCCCGCAACCGGATCTCGACGAAGGACGCATTACGGGCGACTTACAATCGGATCGAGCTGAATGAAATGATGCAATCGATTGTTAATCGTTAGGCGCGCATTCGATCCGGTATTTTTCATGCCGATCTAAAATCGAAAAAAAATCGAATAAACACGCCGAATCTCGTGTTAATCGACTGGTGGAATTAATTTCAAAAACCGATTGTCGTCGCGACGTCGAAATCATGCCAGACCGTCGTTTAATAATGCGTGGAGTTTGCATCAATTGCCGAGCAGGCGCGTCTGCGTGCTGAGGCCGAGGCCGTCCGGCGGCGTCGCCGACGAATGCGCGCGTAACGTCGCGCGCTTCGCGGTTTCGGGGAGGCTGGCGATTGCGCTTGCCGGGGCCGGCGCGCGTCGCGCCTGCGCGGTCGGCGATGCCGGTGGCGGCCGGCGCACGGGATCGGCGGACGTCGCACGCGGCGTCACCAGCACGAGCTGCTGCGCCTCGTGTCCGGCGGCAAGCGGCAGCGCGAGCGCCACGCATTCCCCTGCCGAGATCGTCACGCCGGCCACGGTTTCGCGCGACGACGATGCGCCGGCCGAGCGGCTGTCGCCGTCCGCCCGGCGCTCGACGATCCGCACGTCGAGCGCATAACGGCCCGCCTGCGCGGTCTCGCGCGGCGTAACCCGCATCGCGAATCCGTTCCGCTGCGCGTCGAGCGATCGCGCATCGCCGTCGCCCGACGTGACGAACACCTGCCGCAGACGGCTGAAATCCGCGCTGTCGTCGGGGAGCGTCAGCGTCGAGCTGTCGGCGTCGATCGATGCGTCGCCGTGAGCGGCAAGCTCGGCGATGCGCGCGCGCATCGGCGCGCAGCCGTCCGGCGCGGGCGCGATCGCCACGCGCGGGGCGGATGTGCCGGAGGATACGGACGCCTGCGTGTCGTCGCGCCACCGCAACCCGAGTGCGTCGATCTGCGCGCGCGCGAGCGTCGCGCCGAACGCATCGATCCGAATCGACGCGCTCAGCGTATCGAGCTGCGCGACAAGCCGTGCATCGCGCGCCAGCCGCGCGGGCACGTCGCGAATCAGCACGGTGTTCGAGCGTGCATCCGCATCGACGATCGGCAGCGATGCCGTGAATTCGCGCACGCCGGACACCGCGCGCGACGCGACGCCGTCCTGCTCGAGCCGGCGGCGCAGCCGCGTCGCGAGCCCCGGCAGCGACGCATCGCCCGCGTCGCCGCGCACGGCGCGGTCAGCCGCCGCGCGCGCATGCAGCCTGAACGCGCGCGTCTCG
>NZ_JAAGPO010000038.1:0-68978 GCF_017104825.1 Burkholderia sp. Ac-20345
TCGTCGCGCTCGACCTTGCCGGGCTTGCGCTCGCCGAACAGCAGCGCGACGTGGTCGCCCTGCCGGTCGAACAGCTCGAGCGACGTGACGATGCCGTCGCTGGTCGGCTTCTTCACGACCCACGCGGCCGCGATCAGGTCTTCGCGCACGTGCAGGTTGAAGCCCGGGTCGAGCACGTTGATCCATGCGCCGACCTCGCGCACGTTCGCGACGGGGCCCGTATGGATCTGGATCATCCCCGCGTTGCCGACGAACACCATGATCGGCTGGCCGCTTGTTGCGGCCTGTTCGAGCACGTGACGCAGCGCATGCGCGGTTTCGACCGGATACGCGTATTGCGGATCGGCAAGGCGCAGCGCCTGCATGCGGCTCACACCGAAGCGTTGCGTGATGCCGAAGAACTGGTGCGTGTCGGTCATCGCGTCCCACGCGGCGCGGAAGCCCGCGACGTCGATCTCGGTGTCGGCGCGCTCGGGCGTTTTCGGTGCGGCGGGCGCGACCTCGAGGCCCGGCTCCTGCGACGGCGCACGCCAGCGCTCGACGAACGCGTCGTACGCGGCGTGGTCGCTGTGCGCGCGCAGGTAGACCTTGTGGATCGCATGGCCCTGCGCGTCGAAGAACTGCAGGCTCTTCAGCGGGCCGTGCGCGGTCTCGTCGCGCACCGCGAACGCCGACACCCAGTGACGATAGAAGATGCGCAGGTCGATATCGCCGAGTGCAAGGCCGACGGGGCCGTCGTGGCTCATCTGCGCATACTCGCCGTCCTTTTCGTGAACGGCCGTGTCGTTGCGTGTGAGCGCCATCACGCGGCCGAGGCGCGGCATTTCCTCGAACATCGCCGGAAAGCGCGCGTCGAGCCGCACGACGTGCTCGCCGACGAACGCGGCGAGCGCCTCGCCTTCGCTGACGCCGAGCGCCTGCGCGACGTCGCGGTTGCGCAGCTGGCGCTCGGTCTTGAGCTTGATGAACGCGTCGCGCAGCGCGGCGGCCGCGCGGGCCGGCGTGGCCGGTTGACCGGGAAGGGCGGATTGCATCATGTCGGACTCCTTCAAGTAACGGTTGGGGTGGCAGCGCGGGCGGCGCGCTTCAGAAATCCACTTTCATGCTGACGGCGACCGTGCGTCCGGACGACGTATATGCATCGAGCACCTGCGAATCGGCCGCGATGCCGCGCACGTCCGACCAGTTCCAGTACTTCCGGTCGAACAGGTTGCGGATGCCGATCGTCGCGCTCACGTGCTTGTTGAAGCGATAGCCGCCGCGCAGGTCGACGACGAACGACGACGGCGGCGAGAAGCACGCCTTGTTCGAACAGTCGGACTTGTCGATGTCCTTGTCGCGTTTCGCGGCCTGGAACAGCAGGTCGGTCTGCACGTACCAGCGCTCGGTCGGCTCGTAGCGCACGCCGAACACGGCCGAGAACGGGTTGACGGTGTTGAGCGGCTGGCTGGCCGCGCCGTCGTTCTGCGTCGAACCCTTCGTGAACGCCATCGCCGTTTTCAGCGTGATGCCGTTCGGCATCACCCATTCGGCGCGGCCTTCGAGGCCGTGGATCCGCGCGTCGGCGAAGTTCACGTACTGGAACACGAACGGGTCGGTTGGCCGGCCGCTGCCCGCGATCGTCGTGCGCGAGATGAAGTTGCGGTAGCGGCCCGTGAACGCGGCCGCGCTGTAGCGCACGACGCCGTAACCGGTGCCGGCCTTGCCGCGCAGGCCGGCTTCGAACGTGTCGCTCGTCTCGGGCTTCAGGTTCGGGTTGCCGATCGACGTGTAGCCGTACACCGGGTTCGAGAAGCTGCTGTTCACCTGGTCGGGCGTCGGCGCGCGGAAGCCGTGCGCGTACTGCACGTACGGAATGACCGCGGGCGTGATCTCGTAGAGCACGGCGACGCGCGGCGACAGTTCGTTCGCGCTCGTCGACACGGCCTTGCCGGTGAACAGCGGATCGTTCTCGGTCGGGCTCAGCCGGTACGTGTCGAAGCGCAGGCCCGGCGTGACGAGCAGGCGGCCGTAGCCGATCTGGTCCTGCACGAACGCGCCGAACAGCGTGTAGTCGGTGTCGGGGAACGCCTTGTTCGGGAACGCTTCGCCGACGCCCGGCACCGTGCCGTCGCGCATGTTCGTCACGCGCGACACGCTGCCGTCGACGCCGTACAGCAGCTTGTGTGCGAACGGGCCGGTCGCGAAGCCGCTTTCGGCGAATGCGGAACCGCCGAACGTGCGCTCCTTGTACTGGTTGTCGCGCGAACGCGAAGCCGCTCGGCCGCGCGTCTCGAACGCGTACTGGTCCTGCTTCGCGTCCTGATAGTAGAACTGCACGTGCGCGGTCTGGAACCAGCGGAACGCGTCGTCGCGGAAGTCGTAGTCGACGCTGAAGCGGTTGCGCTCGAGCCGGTCGTAGGTGGTGAGGCCGAGCGTGGTCGGCGGGCTGATTGCCGACAGCACGTCGGTGCTCACGCGGCGCTGCACCGTTTCGGCGGTGAACTTGATCGTGTCGCGGGTGGTCGGCGTCAGCACGAGCTTGCCGAGCAGCGATTCCGAATAGACGTCCTGCGGGTTCGACGTGGTGCGCAGCGTGCTCGCCGAGTTGTTGCTGCCGCGCGTGTCGACCTCGTGGCCGCGCCGGCCATCGGCGATGATCATCCCCTGCACGCGATCGTTGCCGCCCGCGGCCGACACGGTCGCGCCGACGCTGCGGTCGGCCGAGTCGTAGCTCGGCCGGAACGAGAAGTAGTAGGGCTTGTTGTAGATCGACAGCAGGTCGCGCGGGTCCTTCGTGATGAAGTTCACCGCGCCGGTCAGGCCGTCGCTGCCGTAGAGCGCCGAGGCCGGCCCGCGCAGGATCTCGATGCGCTTGAGCGTGTCGAGATCGGCGTAGTCGCCGCGCCCCGCTTCGAGCGGGCCGAATGAAAACGCATTCGGCAGGCGGATGCCGTCTTCCATCAGCAGCACGCGATTGCCTTCGAGGCCGCGGATGTTGATGCTCGAATCGCCGTCGCGGCCGCCGCCGAGCGCGGCGCTGCCGGGCCGGTACGCAGTGCGGCGCACGGTGACGCCCGGCTCGTAGCGCAGCGCGTCCTTGATGTTGGTGGCCTGCTGTTCTTCGATATCCTCGTCGGTGATCACCGAGACGGACGCAGCCGTGCGGCTCGCGGCCGTGGCGGTGCGGTTGGCCGTGACGGTGACGGGATCGAGCAGCGCCGCATCGCCGCGCATGGACGCGGCGACGAGGATGGCGGAAGGCGGAGTGGCGCCTTGCGGCGTCGAATCGGCGTGAGCCGAGGCGGCGGACAGGCCGAACGCGCCGAACAGCGCGGCACAGATCGGCCGCCGCGCCAGCGTATAGCAATGCACAGGTGGTCTCCCATTGATGATGACAAGCCCGAAGGCTGGCTGGGTGACGCGTTCACCTGGCTGGCCCGCCCGCGCACGGAAGGCGCGAGCGGCGAATTGAAAGGCAACTGATAACTTTACCAGTGTAAATGAGAATTATTATCAATACAAGAACGGAACGCGGCGCGCGTGGGTGAGCGCTTACCTGCGCGGCCCGGGCGAGCCGCGGCGGGAAATTCGGGAGAAACGCGGGCCCGGCTAGGCGAGGGCTTCGATGCGGATCAGCAGGTTGCGCGCATGCGTGATGAACGCGTCGTGCGTCGCGCGATCGCTGTGGCTTTCGAGGCCGGCCTGTTCGGCGAACGCGATCTGTTCGGTGTAGAGGTCGACGAGCGCACGGCGTGCGTCAGGGGGAAGCGCGCGGATCATCGACACGATCAGCAGTTCCTGCGCGCGAAGCGTGCCGGACAGCGTCTGGACGTTCATGCTGGCCTCCATCGGACGATGCGGCGGCGAGCCGCTCTTTCCATACTAGGCGGTCGGCGTACGCAGCGCAGGCGCAGTGTTGGCCATGAGGAGGCGGAACGCGATTCGACGGGGCAATCGAGGGCGCCGTTGCGCGACGAGAAACGCGCCGCGCGCGGCCGGGCACCGCGAATCGACGCGTGCAGGGATGCGAACGGAATCAGCCGGCCGTCGTCGCGGCCTGCGCATCGCGCACGACCTGCGCGACGCGTTCGACGAACTCGACGTCGACGCTCGACAGCGCTTCGCGCTTGCCGTCGGGCATCTCGACCATCAGGCGATAGGTGATGTCCTGCGTGGCCCACGCGAGATAGCCGACGACGGCGAGCATCACGCCGATGACGAGCGCGGCGCTCGATCCGGCGATGCCGCCTGCGACGGCGGCGGCCGCGCCGATCAGCGAGATCAGCGACGGTACGAGGCGGTTCTTCGGAATCTTGACGACATCGACCTGGCGGATGTCACGCAGTGCGAATACCTGGCCGGCGGCCGACAGGCCGTTGCGCGTGATCATCACGCCACGTTCGTTGAATGCGTTTTCCATCGTGTGTTGCGTGGACGAAAACGCGCAGCGTAGCAGGTTTCGTTGCTGCATCAAACGAGACCGACTGCCGCACGACGCGTGCGGCGCGGCTGAAAGGCGGGAAGCGGAGGGAACGGGAAGGGGTTCAGAACTGCAGCCTGCCGTCGCCGTACAGCCGGCCCGGCACGTGCGAGGCGACGGCCTCGGCGATCTCTTCGTCGGTCGATTCGGCCGGCACGATCTGGCGCCGCGCGGGCGCGTCGAGATGCATCGTCCATTCGACGAGACGATACGGCCGGCCCCACGGGCGCTGCATTTCGACCGATACGCGGCAGCTCTGGACCGGCATCGAGTGTTGGCACGTCAGAATCGCGTGCAGATGGCTGAAAACGGTATCTTCGATCATCATGGCCTCCGATCCTGTCTTGTGGGCAATCGATGGCGGCGCCGTCGTCGGTAAAAAAAAAAGCCGCCGATGCTCAGGCGGCCAACAGGGGGGGTGAGAGCATCCTCTCAGCCCAGAATTAAGCGAAACTTAAAAGCACATAAAAAAGCGCCCCGCGTGGAGCGGGGCGCTTCTTGCCGTCGTGATCCGCGAGTTAAGCGGATGCTTTAGAACTTGTGACGGATACCGATACGTGCGGCGATCTGGTTCTTCGAACCCGTGCCCGACGTATTGAAGTAGCTCGTGCTCGAGCCGATCTGCGCTTGCACGCCCTTGCCCGATGCCTGCTGGTACACGACCAGGCCGTACACGTCCGTACGCTTGCTGAGTGCGTAGTCGGCGATACCGTTGACCTGGTTCCAGTGCCACGAGTTGCCGTTCTGCGTTGCGTTCGTGTACGTGTAGCCGAGGCCGCCCGACAGAGCCGGCGTGAATGCGTACTTCGCGCCTGCTTCATACGCGTTGTAGAACGTGCCGCCCGCGCCCGAAACGGTCGAGAACTGCGTACGCGTCCACAGCAGCCATGCCGTTGCCGGGCCCCAGACGTAGCGGCCACCGACGCCGTACGTGCGCAGGTCGCGGACGTTGCCCGTGCTCAGGTTCGCGATCGACGTCGAGAAGGCCGGCGTCGACTGGCTCGGGAAGCGGATGTCCGTGTAGGCTGCGCCGACCGACAGCGGGCCGTTCGCGTAGTTCAGGCCGAAGCTGTATGCGCGCGACGAGCCTGCCGTCGTCGTCGTGCCCGACGTCGTTGCGGCTGCGCCGGCGAAGTCCGTCGAGTTCGAGAAGCCGTACAACGCGCCGAACGTGAAGCCCGAGTAGTTCGCGCTCTGGAACTTCACTGCGTTGTTGATGCGGCTCGACGTGAGCTGGTCGATGTCGTTCACGTGGTACGCGTAGTTACCGCCGACCGTGTTGCCACCCGTCGAGTAGTTCGAGCCGAGGATGTCGGTCGAGAACGAGTACTGGCGGCCGAACGTGACCGTGCCGTATTGCGACTGGCTCAGGCCGACGTAAGCCTGGCGACCGAAGATCGCGCCGCCCTGGCCGATCGTGCCGTTGCCGCTGTTGAAGCCGTTTTCGAGCACGAAGATCGCCTTCAGGCCGCCACCGAGGTCTTCGGTGCCGCGCAGGCCCCAACGGCTGCCTTGGGCAACGCCGTCGTCATACTTGAACAGCTTGCCCGTGCCGCCGTTGGCGGTCTTGCTGTGGTTCACGTAGCTGATACCGGCATCGATGACGCCGTACAGCGTCACGCTGCTTTGTGCGTGCGCCGTGCCGGCCGTTGCTGCCAGGACGGCGATGGTCAACAGTTTCTTGTTCAAAGGATTCTCCGAGCGAATAAATGGCGTGTCCAGTTGCGGTTCCGGCGCTCTCTATGGGCGCTTTCACGTACCGGCGGCAACTTTATCGAGGGGCCACGTAATGAATATGACAGCGACTGTCATATGAAGAATGTGTGGCGCCGATGCGACACTGAATTCTGCCCGCTTGTATAGCCGGTGGTTATACCGATTCAGACTGAGATTCGATCGAAATCAGGAATATGCACATGAAATAAGCTTGGTTGATGGCGTTCCGGCCCCATGCCACGATCCGTGTTCCAACAAACGACACGGGACAAGAGGACACCATGCGACGTTCATTCCTGACCGGCCTCGGCGCACTCGCCGCCGCGCTGGCATTCGCGGCGCCCGGCGCGCACGCCGATCCGCAAACGCTGAAGATCGGCACGATGAGCGGCCCCGACGCGCAGATCTGGACCGAAGTGACGAAGGTCGCCGCCCGCGAAGGCCTCGCGATCAAGGTCATCGAATTCAACGATTACGTGCAGCCGAACGCGGCGCTCGATTCGGGGGACCTCGACGCGAACGGCTTCCAGCACCAGCCGTTCCTCG
Organism: Burkholderia sp. Ac-20345; assembly: GCF_017104825.1. Taxonomy (NCBI): domain Bacteria; kingdom Pseudomonadati; phylum Pseudomonadota; class Betaproteobacteria; order Burkholderiales; family Burkholderiaceae; genus Burkholderia; species Burkholderia sp. Ac-20345. The sequence goes on from NZ_JAAGPO010000038.1 coordinate 6,725, forward strand.
ACAGCCAGATCAAGCAGCGCGGCTACAAGATCGCGAACGTCGGGCTCACCTACACGGCGCCGATGGGTTTCTACTCGAAGAAGCTCAAGTCGCTGAAGGACTTGCCGGTGGGGGCGAAGGTCGGGATCCAGAACGATCCGTCGAACGGCAACCGTGCGCTGCTGCTGCTGCAGAAGTACGGGGTGATCAAGCTGAAGGCGGGCGCCGGCACCAACGGCGTGAACGCGACGCCGCTCGACGTGGCCGAGAACCCGAAGAAGATCAAGATCGTCGAACTCGACGCCGCGCAGCTGCCGCGCGCGCTGCCCGACGTCGATGCCGCGTCGATCAACACCGACTACGCGGTGAAGGCCGGTCTCACGCCGGTGAAGGATGCGATCGCGATCGAGGACCTGCGCGGCCCGTACGCGAACCTGATCGCGGTGCGTGCTCAGGACAAGGACAAGCCGTGGGTGAAGAAGCTCGTCGCGGCCTATGAATCGGACGACGTGCGCAAGTTCATCGACCAGAAGTTCGGCGGCGCGATCGTGCCGGCGTTCTGAACGGTTCCACGTACCGGATGGCCGGATCTCGACGATCCGGAAAGCAAATCGCCCGCGCAAGCGGGCGATTTCGTTGGTGCGAGCGGGTGTGCGTGATACGCGCCGTGGCCCGGCGCGCACACCGGCCGCTCAGGCCGACAGCAGCGAACCCGTGCGGATCGCGGTCGCGCCGGCAATCCGCGCGACCTCCATGCCGGCCGTCGCGAAGCGCACGATCTGGCGCGCGTACAGCACGCCCGACACGCTGCTCTTCAGCGTGACGACGCGATCGGTCAGCGGATCGACGATATCGGCCACGGCCTCGCCGGCCTCGATCATCACGCCGACCGGCGTGCGGAACACGATCACGCCCGATACCGGCGCGACGAGCGGATCGGTGCCCGCGAGCGGCGTGGCCGGATGCGCGAGCGGCGGCAGCGGCGCCGGCGTGCCGTCGACGACACCGCGCTCGGTCAGGTATTCGACGATCGCCTGCGCGTCCTTTTCGGCGAATTCGTACGACACGTCGCGCTCGCTGCGCAGTTCGATCGTGACGGAAATCGCGCCGTTCGGGATCGGGAAGCGGTCGCCGAAGCGGTTGCGCAGATCCGACCAGCAGAAGCTGTGGATCTCGTCGAACGGGTTGCCGACCGAATTCAGCGCGAGCAGCGACGCCTGCGCGTCGAGATAGCGCGACAGCGGCTCGACGTCCGGCCACAGATCGGGATTCGTGTAGAGGTGCATCACCGCATCGCTGTCGCAGTGCAGGTCGAGCACGATATCGGCGTCGAACGACAGCTTCTGCAGCGCGAGGCGCTGTGAGTCGAGCTCGGTGCGCGGCTTCTGCTCGTCGAGCGCTTCGCGCATCGCGGCGCGCACGGCGACGAGGTTGTGCTGCGCGTCGTTCGTCAGGCGGCTTTCGACGCGCGGCAGCACGAGTGCCGCGAGATCGTAGAAATTGCGGTTGAAGTTCTGCATCGAGCCGAGCTCGAAGCGGCCGAGGTGATCGCCGAACACGTGTTGCGACAGGCCGATCGGGTTCGGCACGGGCACGATGACGACTTCGCCGCGCAGCTTGCCGGCCGTCTCGAGCGCGGCGATCTTGCGGCGCAGCAGCGTGGCGACCAGCATGCCGGGCAGTTCGTCCGCGTGCAGCGACGACTGGATATAGACCTTCTTGCCGCCGCGCGGGCCGTAGTGAAAGCTCGTGATCTGGCGTTCGGTACCGACGGCGGGGGAAATCAGCGGATGGGTCTGCGTTTGCATGATGGGGGAGTGCGGCGCAGCCGCGAATGATCCGGTGTGCGTGGAAGATCGATTGTACGTTGCCTTCCTCACCGCCATCAAACCGGCGCCAGAACACGCCGATTTTCGTTGAGAATCATCAGGTTGGTGCGAAAAAAATAACGCTGCCGGTGCGGCGCGCGCAAAAAAAACGGGCTCCTTGCGGAGCCCGTTCGTGCCGAAGCGAAGCGTGCGCCTGGCTGGCGGATTACTTGCCGTAGACGTCGAAATCGAAGTACTTCTTCGCGATCTTGTCGTACGTGCCGTCCTTGCGCATGCCGGCGATCGCGCCGTCGATCTTCGTCTTCAGGTCGGCGTCTTCCTTGCGCAGGCCGATGCCGGCGCCGTTGCCGAGCGTCTTCGGATCGTCGATGTCCTTGCCGGCGAAATCGAAGTTCGCGCCGCGCGGGGTCTTCAGGAAGCCGATTTCGGCCTGCACCGCGTCCTGCAGCGCGCCGTCCAGACGGCCCGAGATCAGGTCGGCGTAGACCTGGTCCTGGTTCTGGTAAGGCACGACGTTCACGCCTTTCGAGGCCCAGTACGTCTTCGCATAGGTTTCCTGGATCGTGCCCTGCTCGACGCCGACCGACTTGCCCTTCAGCGATTCAGCCGTCGGCATCAGGCCCGTGCCCTTCTTCGTGACGAGGCGCGTCGGCGTGTTGAACAGCTTCGCCGAGAAGGCGATCTGTTCCTGACGCGCCGGCGTCATCGACATCGACGACAGCACGCCGTCGAACTTGCGGGCCTTCAGCGCCGGGATCATCCCGTCGAAGTCGTTTTCGATCCACACGCATTTCGCGTTCATGCGGCGGCAGATTTCGTTGCCGAGATCGACGTCGAAACCCACAACCTTGCCGTCAGCGCCTTTCGATTCGAAAGGCGGGTAGCTTGCGTCGACGCCGAACCGCACGGTCGACCAGTCCTTCGCGTACGCGCCGCCGGCCGATACGGCGAGCAGGGCAACGGTCACAGCCGCAAGAATCTTTTTCACTCGGTGACTCCTCGTTTTGTTCGATGGGTGCGCGGTTGTGCCGCGCAGTAAGCCTTCGGTCCGCCGCGGCTTCGCGTCGGACTGTCCGTTTCGCCCGCCCAATGCGGACGCGCGACGTGCGCAAGATTATCAAGACAAAATACCGGCAGGGCGCCTAGGACAAGCCCCGATACCGGGCCCGGCGGCGGCGCGTCGGGTGCGCCGCCGTTTCACACACATGAACGATTCAGCCGAGCGTTTCGTTGACCGCGCGCTGCAGGCACGTGACGAATTGCGTGACGGCGGGTGTGGGCAGCAGGTCGCGGCGCGCGATGATCGACAGGTCGAAGCGCGGCATGCTTTCGTCGAGTTCGGCCGTGCGGATGCCGAGCGGCGCCACCATCGCGGCGAGCGGGCGCGTGAAGCAGCCGATGACGTCCGAGCGCGCGACGAGCCCGAGCGTCACCGCGAACGACATCGGCGAGCGCAGCAGGCGCTTCGGCAGCGGCAGCCCGTGCGCCTCGAACATGCCGACCATCACGCTGTGCGGGAACTGCTCGGCGCCGACGGTGACGATCCACTCGGCGTCGAGCAATTCCTCTAACCGGCGTGCGTGCGCAAGCGGGTGGCCTTCGCGCATCACGACGGTGAATTCGGTCGACAGCAGCGGCGATTGCGTGAAATCGCGGTCGAGCGCGGGCACATGGTGCATCGCAGCGATGTCGAGCGTGCCGTTGCGCAACTGCGCGAGCGCGTCGGGCACCGTCACTTCCTCGAGATGCAGGCTCACGTTCGGCATCGACTGGCGGAACGCCGTGACTGCGCGCGGCAGCGCCGTCAGCGCGATCGACGGCATCGTGCCGACCGCGACGCGCCCCGACATCTCGCCTTTCACCTGCTCGACGGCCTCGACCGTGCGGCGGATGTCGCCGAGCAGTTGCTCGGCGCGCGGCAGCAGTGCATGGCCGCACGCGGTCAGCTCGACGCCGCGGACGCTGCGCGCGAGCAGCTCCGCGTTGAGCGCCGTTTCGAGCTCGCGGATCGTATGCGTGATCGCGGGCTGCGTGACGCCGAGTTCGCGCGCGGCGGCGCGCAGGCTCTTGTGATGCGCGGCGGAGACGAACGCCTGGAGCTGCGCGATGTTCAGGGGGTTGCGGATGCGGGTCATCGATCGGGTCCGGTTGGCGCGTTACTGCGGCGGGCGACGTGGTGTGGCTGATTTAGGTAGCGATCCTGACGGTTGCATGCGCATGGTTTTGCGCCGCCACAGCGAAGTATCGCGAGCCAGGGTGCGGCGGGAAGCGACGAGGTGGTCATCATGCGCCGGATCGCGCACGGAACGTCCGGCGATACCGCTGCGGCGACGTGCCGACAATGCGCGCGAACCGTTCGCGAAACGCGGTGACCGAACCGAAGCCGGCCTCCGTCGCGACATGTTCGATCGACAGCTCCGTGACTTCCAGCAACTGCTGCGCGTGCCTGACGCGCGCGGTCTGCAGCCATTGCCGCGGCGACGTGCCGGTCTGCTCCTGGAAGCGCCGTGTCAGCGTGCGCACGCTCGTCGACGCCTTGCGGGCCATTGCGTCGAGCGTGAGCGGCTTGCGCAGGTTGGCCTGCAGCCAGTCCATCAGGCCTTGCAGGCCGTCGGTGCCGCTCGGCCATTCCGGCGCGATGAACTGCGCCTGCCCGCCTTCGCGGACGCGCGGCGCCACCGCGCAGCGCGCCGCGTCGATGGCGACCGCCGCACCGTAGTCGGCCTGGATCATGTGCAGGCACAGATCGAGGCCGGCCGCCGCGCCGGCCGACGTCAGGATCTGCCCGTTGTCGACGAACAGCACGTTCGGGTCGACCGTCACGCGCGGATAACGGCGCGCGAGTTCGGCGGCCGCGAGCCAGTGCGTCGTCGCGCGCAGGCCGTCGAGCAGCCCGGCTTCCGCGAGCACGAATGCGCCGCTGCAGATCGATGCGATCCGGCAACCGCGCACGGCCGCCGCGCGCAGCGCCGCGATCACGTGGCGCGACGTGGGCGCGAGCGGTATGGACGTGCCGGGGACGACGATCGTATCGGCATCGGCGAGCGCGTCGAGGCGAAACGGGGGGCGCAGGTCGAACAGGTCGCCGGTGACATGCGCGTGCTCGCTGCACACGCGGACGCGGTACGGCTGCGCCACGTTGGGCGAGCGCACGCGCGCGAAGGTATCGCACGCCATGCCCAGGTCGAACGGGACGACATCGGGCAGGGCGAGCACGGCGACCGTATGCATGGCGTTCAGGGGCGTGGCCAGAATCCGTTTAAAGATGTCATTTTAGCCAATGGCCCGGAACGACACCACACGCGACAATCGTCATGGACCAACCTGGAGACTGCCGATGCAACAAGACGATCGCAATGCGCTGCGGAACCTGCAATACATGTCGTTGCTGGAGGCGACCACGCTCGTCGTACTGGTGTGCGTTGCCGTGCCGCTCAAGCACCTGGCCGGTTATCCGGCCGCCGTATCGATCATGGGCCCGGTGCACGGCATCGCGTTCGCGATGTACGTGTGGGCGGTCGTCGGCACCGCGTCGAGCGGGCTGTGGAGCAAGGCTGAAGTCGCGCGGCTCGTGCTGGCGGCCGTCGTGCCGTTCGTGGGCCTGACGAGTGCCGGATGGATCGCGCGCAGGAGGCACGCGCAATGATCTACCTGTGGCTCAAGGCCGTACATGTCGTCGCCGTCGTCACGTTCGTCGGCGGCCTGCTGATGCTGTCCATCGGCGTGCGCATCGCCAACCTCGCCGTGCATCGCGCGGTGCGGCGCTGGGACCGAACGGTGACGGCACCCGCGCTCGCGCTTGTGTGGATCGCGGGGATCGCGCTCGCGCTGAACGGTCACTGGTTCGGCGCGGCGTGGCTGTCGGTGAAGCTCGTGGTGGTCGTCGCGCTGTCGGCGCTGCACGGGATTCTGGCCGGCACGCTGCGGCGCATGGAGCGCGACGATCTCGTCGTCGTGCCGGCGCCCTGGCTTGGGCAGGCGGCGGGTGCGGTCGTGGCCGCGACGGCGATCGTCGTCGGGCTGGTCGTGGTCAAGCCGTTTTGATGCGCAGGCTGGCCCTCGGCAAAGACAGGCCCTAAGCCAGCGCCATCTCGACCGCCGCCAGCGTGCGGCGCCGAATCCAGCCGCTCGCCATCCGGATCGTGAGCCAGTACGGCATGAACAGCAGCCGCGTGCGGGCGGTCGGGCAATGCACGAAGGTTTCGGTGCGCAGCATGTGCGCCCCCGATGCGAGCCCGACGACCTCGAAGCGGAGCACCAGTTTCGCGTCGCGCGGGTCGTCGTGCTGCACGAACGCGGCCGCGTCGGCGATCGTCAGCACGCCGAGGTCCGGACGCCAGAAGCGGCCGACGAGGCCGAGCGACAGCGACCGGTCGTCGCGATGCAGCGGCGTGAACGCATGGAGGCCGAAGCGTTCGCGTTCGCGTCGCGTGGTGCCGTGGCGCAGCGACGCGGCAAGCGCTACGGGGAATTCGCGGACGTTGAGCAGCGCATCGACGACCGGATCCGTGCGCATGTCGAGCGCAGCGACCGCGTCGATGATGCGTGCCGGAGCGGCATCGATCGGCTTCGATTCATGCACTTCGTGGAAGCCGAACGACGGGATGAACGGCGGCTTGCGCGCCGAGGTCCGGGTGCTCGATTCGGAGACGATGCCGAGCGCGTTCATGGAGGCTCCTGGAGGCAAAGCACGATCGTAGCATCGGGTGCGGATTCGCGCCGCGACGTTTCCGCGACGTGCGCCGCATCCACAAAAAAAGCCTGGAAACTTGCGTTCCCAGGCCTGGAGACCATCAACGATGATGGTGGAGGAGACGATGTCGTCCCGATGCGCGCCGTCCTTCTGCCGGCGACGTCGCGCACGATTCGCGGTCAGATCGCCCAGCCGCCGAGATAGAACGTGACGAGCACGGCCGCGATGAGCACGGTGCCGACGTTGAGCTTGCGGAATTCGCCGCTGGCGATGCGGCCGATCACGAGCGTCGAGAAGCCGAGCATGATGCCCGTCACGATGTTTGCGGTCAGCACGATGAACACCGCGCACACGAGGCCCGACATCGCGTCGACCATGTCGTCCATGTGCAGCTTGCTCACGCTGCCGAGCATCAGCAGGCCGACGTACATCAGTGCCGGTGCCGTGGCGTACGACGGCACGAGGCCCGCGAGCGGCGAGAAGAACATCACGACGAGGAACAGCAGGCCGACCACGGCGGCCGCGAGGCCCGTCTTCGCGCCGGCGGCCACGCCGACGCTCGACTCGATGTAGGCCGCCGCCGGCGCGCCGCCGAGGAAACCGGAGAAGATCGAGCTGAGCGAATCGGCGGTCAGCGCACGGCCGCCGTTGATGATGCGGCCGTTCTCGTCGAGCTGGCCGGCTTGCCCGGCGACCGCGCGGATCGTGCCGGTCGCGTCGAACACGGCTGTCATCACCAGCGCCAGCACGCTCGGCAGCACGGCCATCGACAGCGCGCCCTTGATGTCCATCGCGCCGATCAGCGACGCATGGCCCGGTGCGCTCAGCGACGGCAGCGCGAAGATGCCGTGGTACTTCACGCTCGGATCGAAGATCAGGCCGAACACCGAGATCGCGATCACGACGAGCAGGATGCCGCCCGGCACGCGACGCTTCTCGAGGCCGAAGATCGCTGCGAGGCCGATGACCGACATGATGACCGGGAACGCGGTGATCTGGCCGAGCGAGACCGGCAGGCCGGCGCCCGGGTTCTTGATCACGAGGCCGACGTCGTTCGATGCGATCAGCAGCAGGAACAGGCCGATGCCGATCCCGGTGCCGTGCGCGACGCCCGCGGGCAGGTTGCGCAGGATCCACGAACGCACGCCGGTGACCGAAATGCCGGTGAACACGAGGCCCATCAGGAACACGGCGCCGAGCGCGACCGTCGGATGCAGGCCCTTGCCGAGCACGAGGCCGAACGCGGTGAACGCGGTCAGCGAGATCGCGCAGCCGATCGCGATCGGCAGCTTCGCCCACAGGCCCATCAGCAGCGAACCGAATGCGGTCGTGAGGCAGACCGCAACGAACACGGCACTCGTGTCGAAGCCGGCCTTGCCGAACATGCCGGGAACGACGAACACGGAATAGACCATCGCGAGGAAGGTCGTGACGCCGGCAATGATCTCGCGGCGCTGAGTGCTGCCGCGCGACGAAATGCCGAAGTACCGGTCGATGACTCCCTTGGTGCCAAAGTCAGTTTCTTCCGCGCCGACGCCGACCGTCGGCTGCACCGGGGTATCACTCATGAGCTTGCTCCTTTATCAGCATGCTGAAACGGCCCGTAGCGAACCGTCGTCAGGGTGTCTCGAATCTAGTTGGGATTGTCGGCAACGTCGTGGGGACGAATGACGCGTGATCCGTGTCGTTACGTGTGAATCGAAACGATCGCGAGGGTGTCGCGTCGTGCGACGCGTTGTGTTGTCGACCCCGTCACGTGTGCTTTGCCGTAGCGAAGGTTAGGCGAACCGCCCATCACGTCCCATTGGGGGAAGAGCATGCAGCGCATGTCTCAGCGCTTATATCGGCGTGCAACGGGGCTCCGTCGCGATAACACGCGTGTATACGCCTAGTTCGAATCCGTTAAGGCGATTATTTGAATGCGGGGTCGACGGGCAGGGGGAAGCGGGGGATGCATCTGAAATTACAAATATCTTTCATCGGGGCCGGGCAGGCCGGTGGAAACAGGGGCCGGTGACGGGATTCGCCACCGCGTGCAACCCGCATTCGGACGATAGCGCCAGCGCGCTGGGGCGGTTTTCGTCCTCGCCCCGGACTCAATTGTGCGCGAGATGGTCGAGATATGCGCTGAACATGTCGGCCATCGCGGTCGAATAGGCGTCGATTTCCGCCGGCGTGCGTGCGGTTTCGGAGAACACCTTTCCGCCCGACGTGAGCGTCGTCATGATCAGCTCGCAAGCGAGCGCATGCGTGGTGTCGGACACGTCGGGCAGCGCTTCGCGCATGAACGCGCTGAAGGCCCGGTTGCCCTCGGCCCTCGCTTCCTGTGCCTCGGGGGCGTCGCGATAGAGCGGCGCCGCGTCGTCGAGCGCAATGCGCATGCTCGCCTCGTCGCATTCCGAGCGGATGAATGCATGTACGGCGGTGCGCAGCCGCTCGGGCGGCGTCTTCCGCGTGTCTTGCAGTATCCCGCACAGCATCTCGAACGTCTGCCGCCATTCGTCGCGCTGCAGCCGGAACAGCACGGACGCCTTGTTCGGGAAGTACTGGTACAGCGAGCCGACGCTCACGCCGGCGCGTTCGGCGACGCGCGCCATCGTGAAGCGCTGCGCGCCTTCGGTGGCCAAAACCTGAATAGCGGCCTGGAGGACGTCTTCGACGAGACGGGTCGAGCGCGCCTGTTGAGGCTGCTTGCGCGTGGCGATCGGGGCGTTTCGGCGGTCGGTCATGGGCGGTCTGCCAATGCGAATAGTAAAACCTGAATAGTTCGTCATATTCTAGTCGGGCGCACTGACGCACTCAACCTGATACCGGAGATCCGCATGACCACCCTGATTCACGACCCGCTGGCTTCACTGCTCGCACGCCTATTCGACGAAGCTGACGCCTCGTCGCCCGCGACGAGCCCGGACTTCGCCAGCCTGTCGCGCGACGAGCAAGCGCGGCTGATGCGCAGCAAGACCGACTACACCGATCTGTATGCGCGCCTGAAGGACTATCCGCTCGCGGTGTCGCGCGAGACGGGCACGCTGCTGTACATGCTCGCGCGCAGCGGCGGCGCGCGGTCGATCGTCGAATTCGGCACGTCGTTCGGCATTTCGACGCTGCATCTCGCGGCCGCGTTGCGCGACAACGGCGGCGGCCGGCTGATCACGAGCGAATTCGAGCCGTCTAAGGTCGTGCGGGCGCGGGCGAACCTGGCGGCGGCCGGGCTCGCCGATCTCGTGGAGATCCGCGAGGGCGATGCGTTGCGTACACTGGCCGCCGATCTTCCGGAAACGATCGACCTGCTGCTGCTCGACGGCGCGAAGGCGCTGTATCCAGAGGTGCTTGCACTCGTCGAGCACCGGTTGCGGCCCGGCGCGTTCGTGGTTGCCGACAATGCCGATTTCAACCCCGACTATCTCGCTTACGTGCGCGCGCCGGAGAACGGTTATCTGTCGGTGCCGTTCGGCGGCGATGTCGAGCTGTCGATGCGGATCGGCTGAGCGCAGCGATACACGAACGACGGCGTGCATCCACGCATCAAGGATAGGATGACTGATTAATAAGGGGCGTGAAGGACGACGCCTCGACGGCGCCCGACGCTTCGGGCGCCGCCGTGCGTTACTTCAGGAACACGTAGCGCGCGAAATACGGAAAGCGGCCGATCGCATGCTCGGTCGAACACGCGGCATCCGGAGGCGTGCCGCCCGCGGTATCGAGCCGCTGCACAAAGCGCACGCCGGCGAGCGTGCCGGCAGTGGCCTTCGCGTCCGTTGCGGCCGGAGTTGCCGCGAGCAGGAGTTGCGGAATACTGCCCGGGCGTGCACTCGGCGCTTCCGCGAGCTTCTTGCCGGTGATGCGGCTGCCGTCGGGCGCTTCCCATGACGGCCCCGTGCCGTGCCGGACGACGAGCGTGCCGCCGGCGTCGAACAGCATCGCTTCCGGGTGCTGGAACACCCACACGAGCTTGTGTCCGGCATCGTAGTCGCACGTGTAGACCTGTATGCCAGCCGCAGTCGTCGACAGCACGGGCGTGGCCGGCTGCGGCGGCGCGAGGCCGGCGGAGTCGTCGGCGCGGGCGGACGACGCGCAGAAGGCGAGTGCAACGCAGGCCACGGCGGCCGGCAGCATGGGGCGTTTCGGGAAGCGGCTTCGCATGGCGAGGCATCCTTTCAGGTCGGGTGACGGGCATACGTCGACGAACCCGTAAACGCTAGACGCCAATTGCACCGATTGCAATGCGCAAATGGCAATCGTGACGATAGCCGTTGCGATTGCGCGCGGCCCTGGATGCGCGGCCGTTTGTTGATGCGGCCGCGCATGCCCGCTTCAACCTCAAACCGAGCCAACCGGCGTCGGTGCATGCGCGGCAATCAGGTGCTCGGCCTTCAGCGTATCCCACAGTTCGGCCGGGATCGACACCGCCGCGAGACGCAGGTTGTCGCCGATGCGGTCGGGCCGGCTTGCGCCGGGGATCGCGGCCGCGACGGCCGGGTGTGCGAGCGAGAATTGCAGCGCCACCGCGCGGACATCGACGCCGAATCGTTCGCAGATCTGGCGGATGCGCGCGACGCGGTCGAGCATGGCCGGTGTGGCCGGCTGATACTCGTAATGGGTTCCACCCGCCAGCACCCCCGAGTTGTACGGGCCGCCGACGATGATCCCGAGCCCGCGCGCGGCGCTTTCCGGCATCAGCCGGTCGAGCGCGCCGGCATGATCGAGCAGTGTGTAGCGGCCGGCCAGCAGGAAGCCGTCGGGGTCCGCGCGTTCGAGCGCGAGTTCGCACGGCTCGACGCGGTTCACGCCGAGGCCCCAGCCCTGGATCACCTTCTCGTCGCGCAGCCGCGTAAGCGCCCGGGCCGCGCCCGACATCGCAACGTCGAACACGTCGCGCCATGCGTCGCCGTGAAAATCGACGGCCGGATCGTGAATCCACACGGTGTCGAGCCGGTCGGTACGTAGCCGCTTGAGGCTCGCGTCGATCGAGCGCAGCGTGCCGTCTTCGGTGTAGTCGTAGACGATCCTGTTCGGCAGTCCGTGGCGGAACAGGCCGCCCTTTTCGCCGAGATCGCGCTGCGATGCGTCTTCATGTTCGTCGAGGACGAGCCGGCCGACCTTGGTGCCGAGCGAATACGCGTCGCGCGGGCGCCCCGCGAGCGCTTCGCCGAGACGCAGCTCGGCGAGGCCGGCGCCGTACAGCGGCGCGGCGTCGAAGTAGCGGATGCCGGCGTCCCAGGCCGCATCGACCGTGGCGAGCGCTTCTTCGTGCGGGATGTCCCGGTACATGTTGCCCAGCGGTGCGGTGCCGAAGCCCAGGCGGGAAGGGAGCGTGATTCTCATGTGCAGTCTCGCTGTGAGCCGGCTCAGGCCGCGGCCTGGGCCAGCGTCGGGTAGTCGGTCAGGCCGCGCTCGCCGCCGCCGAACAGCGTGTTGCGGTCGTGCGGCGCGAGTGCCGCGCCGGTGCGCAGGCGCTCGGGCAGGTCGGGGTTCGCGACGAACGGGCGGCCGAACGCGACGAGGTCGGCCCAGCCGGCGGCGATCGCTTCGCGGGCACGCTCGGCGGTGTATGCGCCGGCGTAGATCAGTACGCCGGGGAACGCGGCGCGCAGTTGCTGCTTGAATTCGACCGGCATCAGCGGCGCATCGTCCCAGTCGGCTTCCGCGATGTGCAGGTAGCCGACGCCGAGTTCGCCGAGCAGCGTCGCGGCGGCAAGGTAGGTCGTTTCCGGATCGGCGTCGACGCAGCCGTTCAGCGTCGTCAGCGGCGCGAGGCGGATGCCGACGCGCGATGCGTCGCCGGTTCCTTCGATCAGCGCCTGCGTGACTTCGCGCAGGAAGCGCAGCCGGTTTTCCAGCGAACCGCCGTACGCGTCGGTGCGCGTGTTCGCATTCGAGTCGATGAACTGGTTCACGAGATAGCCGTTCGCGCCGTGCAACTCGACGCCGTCGAAGCCGGCCTCGATCGCGTGGCGCGCGGCGGCGCGGTATTGGTCGACGATCTCGCGGATCTCGTCGATCGTCAGCGCGCGCGGCTCGGACGCCTGCACGAAGCCCGGCGTGCTGCCGTCTTCACCCGCGACGAACACGTTCACGCCTTTCGCCTGGAGCGGTGACGACGACACGGGTTGCTGTCCGCCGAGCAGGCTCGTGTGGCTCAGCCGGCCGACGTGCCACAGCTGCGCGAAGATCCGGCCATGCGCGGCATGTACGGCGTCCGACACCTTGCGCCAGCCGGCCACCTGCGACGGCGTGTGAATGCCGGGCGTCCACGCGTAGCCCTTGCCGAGCGGCGCGATATACGTGCCTTCGCTGACGATCAGGCCGGCGCTCGCGCGCTGCGCGTAATACGCGGCCATCAGTTCGTTGGCTTCGTCGCCGGGCTGGCTGGCGCGCGAGCGAGTCATCGGCGGCATCACGATGCGGTTCGGCAGCGTCAGCGCGCCGAGTCGCAGCGGTTGAAAAAGCGGGTCCTGGGTCATGGGGATGTCCTGTCGGTGCCGCGGCCTGCGGGCCGCGGCGAATCATTCGATGAGTAGCGGGCGGCGCGTTCAGTCCCACTTCGGCGCGAGGCCGGCCGGGTCGACTTCGCGACCGTTGCGTTCGAGCGCGGCGATCTGCGCCATGTCTTCGTCGGTCAGGCGCAGCGTCCGCGCGAGCAGGTTGCTCGCGAGGTTCTCGCGCTTTGTCGACGACGGGATCACCGAGTAGCCGAGCTGCAACGCCCATGCGAGCGCGACCTGCGCGGGCGTCGCGTCGTGACGCTGCGCGATCGCGCCGATCACCGGATCGCCGAGCACCTTGCCGTATGCGAGCGTCATGTACGACGTCACGTGGATGCCTTCGGCGTTCAGGAATTCGACGAGCTTGCGGTTCTGCAGGTACGGGCTCAGCTCGATCTGGTTCGTCGCGATCGCATCCTTGCCGACGGCCGCGATCGCCTGCTTCGTCAGTTCGATGTTGAAGTTCGAGATGCCGATCCGGCGCGTGAGGCCCTGCGCCTTCGCATCGGCGAGCGCGGCCATGAACGTGTCGAGCGCGACGCCGTTGTCGGGGGCCGGCCAGTGGATCAGCGTCAGGTCGACGTGGTCGGTGCGCAGCTTGCGCAGGCTTTCTTCGAGGCTCGGCACCAGCTTTTCCGGTGCGTAGTTGTCGACCCAGATCTTGGTCGTGAGGAACAGGTCGTCGCGGCGGACACCCGACCCGGCGATCGCTTCGCCGACTTCGGCTTCGTTGCCGTAGATCTGCGCGGTGTCGATCGCGCGGTAGCCGACTTCGAGGCCGTTGCGGACCGAGTCGATCACGACCTGGCCTTGCAGGCGGAACGTACCGAGGCCGAATGCGGGAATGGTGCTCATCAGGTGCTCCTGGGAGAGTGGAACGGGTTCGATATGGAAGTCATTCTGGCGTTTTGGATTGGTGAAATAAACGCCGTTTGAAGTCAAAAATATTTGATCTGAAGTCAAGTATCCGGAGTGACTTTTGCCGTCGCTACGCGACGCGCGTCAGCGCGTTTTCATTCGTGTGGAACACCGGCAGCACGTCTGCCGCGATCTCGGCCATCGTCTCGTCGAGCGAGCGGCGGTTGCGGCGCAGATGCAGGCCGATGTGCTGCACGCCGGCGTCGCGCATGGCCGCGAGTTCCTCGGTGAGCGCGAGACGCCCGGCGCGCGCGCCGAAGCGGTGCCGCTGCAGCGGCGCGTGCGGATCTTCCGCGAGGTCGAGATGGATGAAGCTCACGTACGGCTTGTCGCCGGCCACCGCGCGCCAGTTCGCGGCGCGCTGCCGGTGGTCGTCCGGCGTGCCGGGATACGCGAGGCAGCCGTCCATGTGTTCGCCGATCCATGCGGGCGTTTGTTGCGCGAGGCCCGCGACGAGCAGCGGCAGCGGCGAACGGGCGGCGGGCAGCACGTCGAGGCCGGGCGGCAGGTGCCCGCGCGCGCCGTCGCGCAGCAGCGCGATCTGGTCGCGGAAATTCGCGCCGCGTGACGCGAAGTCGCGGCCGAACAGCGGATATTCGACGGGCCGGTCGCCGCTGGCGACGCCGAGCAGCAGGCGTCCGCCGCTCAGTTCCTGGATCGTCGCGGCCGATTTCAGCGTCAGCAGCGGCTCGCGCAACGGCAGCACGACGGCCGCCGTGCCGAGCAGGATGTCGTTCGTGATGCCGGCGAGGTAGCCGAGATACGAGAAGGTTTCGAACACCTGCGCGGCGTCGCCGAACGCGGGGTCGTACACCGGCACGTCGCGCACCCAGAGCGCGCGGAAGCCGAGCGTGTCGGCCAGTTGCGCGAGCTTCGCGTGGAGCGCGAGGTCGGGCACGCCGGGGCGTCGACCGTCGTGCTGGCGCTTCGCGTCGCCGGCCGGCGACCAGTCGTTGTCGAGCGGCAGTTCGAGGCCGATGCTGAAGCCGCCGCCGGCGAGTCTGTCGAGTGCAGTGAGAGAGGTGGACATGGTCGGGTTCCGTTCAGATCGCGCGCAGGCTGCCTTCGAGCCGGTAGAAGTCGAGCGACGACGCGGTGAAGAAAGATCGCGACGTGCCGGCGGCGAAATCGTCGATATGCACGACCGTCGCGCGGTCGGCTTCCTGCCACGAGATCGCGTAGGTTTCGCCGGCGACGTGCTGCCACGTGTACGCGACTTCGCCCTTTGCGCCCGCGTAGGGGCCTTCGGTGATCTCGTAGCGCATGTGGCGGCCGTCTTCGTCATACGCGTTGAGCGCGGTGAGGCCGTCGTAGCGCACTTCGAACGTCTTGCCGGCGAACGGCGGGCGTGGGGTCGATGCATTCATGTGTGCAAACTCCTGCAATAAGTGGCGTTCAGTGCGCGAGCTGGACCGGTTCGGCCGTGCGTTCCGGCAGGCCCGCGCCGCGGTCGAGCCGGCCGCTCAGTGCGGTGAGCGCGAATGCGCCGAGCGTGACGGCTGCCGCGATCCACGGCGTATGGCCGAGGCCGACATGCGCGACGATCACGCCACCGAGTGCCGAGCCGCCTGCAACGCCGAGGTTGAACGCGGCGATGTTGAAGCCGGATGCGACGTCGGTGGCGTCGGGCGCGAAGTGGCGCGCCTGCTTGACGACGTACACCTGGAGGCCCGGCACGTTGCCGAACGCCACCGCACCCCACGCGAGCATCGTCAGCACGGCGAGCCATTTGACGTGGATCGTGAAGGTGAGCGCGAGCAGCACGATCGCGAGCAGCAGGAAGATCCGCTTGAGCGCCTTCACGGGGCCGACGGCGTCCGCGAGCTTGCCGCCCCACACGTTGCCGAACGCGACCGACACGCCGTAGCCGACGAGCACGAGGCTGACCTGCGACGGCGTGAAGCCGGCGATCTGCTCGAGCAGCGGTGCCATGTACGTGAAGGCGATCAGCGAGCCGCCGTAGCCGACGGCCGTCATCGCATAGACCAGCAGCAGGCGCGGCTGCGCGAGCACGCGGAACTGGCGGGCGAGCGGCGCGGGCGCCGTTTGCGGCAAGCCGTGCGGCACGAACGCGACCGCACCGACGAACGCGACGAGGCCGAACAGCGCGACGACCAGGAAGGTCGCGCGCCAGCCGAAGTGCTGGCCGATGAAGGTGCCGAGCGGAATGCCGGCGACGAACGCGACGGTCATCCCGCTGAACATCGTCGCGATCGCGCTGGCGGCCTTCTCCTTCGGCACGAGCGTGGTGGCGATGATCGAGCCGACCGAGAAGAACACGCCGTGCGCGAGGCCGGTGAGGATGCGCGCGACGATCAGCGATTCGTAGCCGGGCGATTGCCACGCGACGAGGTTGCCGACGGTGAACAGCGCCATCAGCGCGGCGAGCAGCGTCTTGCGCGGCACGCGGCCGGTGAGTGCGGTGAGGAGCGGTGCGCCGATCGCGACGCTCAGCGCGTAGAGGCTGACGAGCAGGCCGGCGGACGGCAGGCTGACGCCGAGGTCGGCGCCGATCGTCGGGATCAGCCCGACGATCACGAATTCGGTGGTGCCGATGGCAAATGCGCTGATGGTCAGCGCAAGCAGGGCGAGTGGCATGATGGGTGCTCCAGGGTCCGGTGAGGATGGAGCGCAGTGTGCCGCCTTTACTTTTGCCGAAAAACGGGTCTATAAACCAAATTGTTTTGATTTGAGATCAAGAATGCAGCAATGAAGATTACGCTCGACGAACTCCAGGCCTTTGCCGCCGTGGTCGACTCCGGTTCGATCACCGCGGCCGCGCAGCAGCTCGACCTTACGGTGTCGGCGACGAGCCGCACGCTCGGGCGGCTCGAGGAGAAGCTGAAGACCACGCTGCTGCGCCGGACCACGCGCCGGCTCGAACTGACCGAGGAAGGGCGCGCGTTCCTGCAGGACGCGCGCGCGATCATCGAATCGGTCGAGACGGCGGAAGAGCAGATGCTCGCGCGGCGCGAGATGCCGTCGGGGCGGCTGCGCGTGGACGCGGCGACGCCGTTCATGCTGCACGTGATCGTGCCGCTCGTGCGCGGCTACCGCGAACGCTTCCCGAAAGTCGAGCTGGAGCTGAACAGCAACGAGGGCATCATCGACCTGCTTGAGCGGCGCACCGACGTCGCGTTCCGGATTGGCCGGCTGAAGGATTCGACGCTGCACAGCCGGCGCATCGGCAACAGCCGGATACGTATCCTCGCGAGCCCCGCGTATATCGCCGCGCACGGCCAGCCGCGCAAGGTGGAGGATCTGGACAAGCACACGCTGCTCGGCTTCACGCAGCCCGAATCGCTGAACGTGTGGCCGATCCTCGGCGCCGACGGCGAGCCGTGCCGTATCGAGCCGGGCATCCGGTCGTCGAGCGGCGAGACGCTGCGGCAGCTCGCGCTCGACGGCGCGGGCGTCGTGTGCCTGTCGGATTTCATGATCGCGCAGGATCGCGAGGCGGGCCGGCTCGTGCAGGTGCTCGCGCGCCAGACGCTCGAGGTCGAGCAGCCGATCCACGCGGTGTACTACCGCAACACCGCGATCTCGTCGCGGATCGCGTCGTTCGTCGATTACCTGATCGAGGCGTTGGGCGGCAGCGGCAATGATGCGCCGGGGCGGCGCAAGGCTGCGTCGTGGATGGAGCCGCGGTAACGGAGGCGGGGGGCGGTTCATGCCCCGCGAGATTTGACGTGCGATCCGGCGTACCCCACTGGGGCACGCCGTCGTGCGGCGGTTACGCCTCTTCGGACCAGGACATCCCGTCGCGCGCGAGCAGCGCCGACGAAGCCGCGGGCCCGAACGTGCCGGCCGTGTACAGGCGCGGCCGGTCGCCGAGCTGCTTCCAGCCGTCGAGGATCGGCTCGACCCACGACCATGCGGCTTCGAGCTCGTCACGGCGCATGAAGTGCGTAAGGCGGCCGCGGATCACGTCGATCAGCAAACGCTCGTATGCTTCCGCACGCCGCTCCGGAATCGCCTGCTGCAGGTCGAGGTTCAGGCTCACGGGCACCATGTTCATCCCGCTGCCCGGTTCCTTCGCGAGCATCTGCAACTGGATCGACTCTTCCGGCTGGAGCTGGATCACGAGGCGGTTGCTGTAGTGGCGCGGGCCGGTCGGGATGATCGAGAACGGCATGTCCGCGAACTCGATCACGATTTCCGACTGGCGGCGCTGCAGGCGCTTGCCGGTGCGCAGGAAGAACGGCACGTTCGCCCAGCGCCAGTTGTTGAGGTGCGCGCGCAGCGCGACGAAGGTTTCCGCGCGGCTGTCCGCCGGCACGTTGTCTTCCTCGAGATAGCCCTTCACCGGCTGGCCGTCGACCGCGCCGGCCGTGTACTGGCCGCGCACCGTGTCGCGCGCGACGTCCGCCACCGCCATCGGCCGCAGCGAGCGCAGCACCTTCAGTTTTTCGTCTCGTACCGCGTCCGGGTCGAGCGACACGGGCGGCTCCATCGCGACGATGCACAGCAACTGCAGCAGGTGGTTCTGCACCATGTCGCGCAGCGCGCCCGTGTGGTCGTAGAAGCCGGCGCGGCTGCCCACGCCGACCGTTTCCGCCACCGTGATCTGCACGCTGCGGATGCTCGGCGCCTGCCACAGCGGCCCGAAGATCGGGTTGCCGAAGCGCAGCACCATCAGGTTCTGCACGGTTTCCTTGCCGAGGTAGTGGTCGATCCGATAGATCTGCGATTCCTCGAAGTGCTTGCCGACCGCATTGTTGATCGCCTTCGCGGACGCGAGATCGTGGCCGAGCGGCTTTTCGAGGACGACGCGCGAATGCTCGTCGACGAGATGCGCGGCCGACAGGTTGTCGCAGATGGTGGTGAACAGCTCCGGCGACGTCGACAGGTAGAACACGCGGATCGCATCGCCGCGCGCCGCTTCCGCGAGCCGCAGGTAGTCTTCCGGCGCATTCACGTCGATCAGCACGTACTTGAACAGGTCGAGGAAACGGCTCCAGGCTGCGGGATCGAACGCCTTTTCGTCGATGAACGGGCGCGACTGCTCGTCCATGAACTTGCGATAGCCGTCGATGCCCCAGTCGCGGCGGCCGACCGCGATGATGCGCGTCTCGGGCGGAAGGTTGCAGTGCAGGTGCGCCATGTACAGCGCGGGCAACAGCTTGCGGGCGGCCAGGTCGCCGCCGCCGCCGAAGATGATCATGTCGACGGGCCGTTCGGCTCCGGTCTGGGTAGGCTGATTCGTCATGGGAGGTTCGCGGTTTGAAACGGGGAACGTGAAACGAACGTCGAGGCACCGGGCGCCGATACGTGAACGCACCAGTACGTGAAAACACTAATAGTGCACGGTTTTGATGGATTGCGTATGGGTTCCCCCGGATGTAACAGGGCTTGCCTTTCGCATGATCGCTCCTTTATGATTGAGCGCTCACTCATTAAAGGAATCGAACGTGGCCCGACCGCGTAGTCCCGACAAGCACGAAGCCATCCTCGCCGCGGCCGCACGCGCGCTCGCCGAGGACGGCGCGACGGCGACGACTGCGCGTATCGCGCGGCTCGCCGGCGTGGCGGAAGGCACGGTGTTCACGTACTTCGAGACCAAGGACGCGTTGCTGAACGCGCTGTACGTGAGCCTGAAGGCGGACATGCGCGACGCGATGATGACGGCTTTCCCGGAAGGCGCGACGGCCGAGCAGGCGCTGCGGCATGCGTGGAACGGCTATGTGTCGTGGGGTGTCGGGAATCCGGACGGGCGGCGCGCGCTGCAGCAACTGGGTGTGAGCGGGCGTGTCGACGACACGCATCGCGAGGCAGGGGCCGAAGGTTTCGGTACGATCCGCGCGCTGCTGGAGGCGCAGATCGCGGCGTCGGGCGGGCTGAAGCCGGACGAGGCGCACGCGTTCTGTGCGGCGCTGTTCACGTCGATCGCCGAAACGGCGATGGAGTCGGTCGCGCGCGATCCGGCGCGGGCCGATGCGTACCGGGAGGCCGGGTTTCGCGCGTTGTGGGCCGTGTTGCACGCGGTGTGACGCAAAGGGTTGCCATCGTGGCGGCGCGGGTGGTTTCACGCGCTGCGGCGATGACCGAAGCAGGTTTCAGGCAGGGTGATGGCGGTCGTGAACGACCGCGACATCACCGTTATTAATGAGTGAGTAATCATTCATTTTGTGATTTCATCACGATCAAGGAGTGGAAAATGTCGAAAGTCTGGCTGGTGACAGGGGCCGCGCGCGGCCTGGGGCGAGCGATTTCGGAAGCCGTGCTGGCGGCGGGCGACCGGCTGGTGGCCGGCGCGCGCGATCCCGTGCGGCTGGCCGATCTGGCCGAGCGTCATGGTGACCGTCTGCTGCCGGTCGCGCTCGACGTTACCGACGAAGCGGCGGCTGCGCAGGCCGTCGCGGCCGCACGCGACGTGTTCGGCCGCATCGACGTGCTGGTGAACAACGCGGGCTACGGCCATACGGCGCCGTTCGAGCAGATGGGCGCGGACGAATTCCGCGACCAGATCGAAACGAACCTGTTCGGCGTAATCAACCTGACGCGTGCGGTGCTGCCGACGATGCGTGCGCAGCGCGCGGGGCACATCTTCCAGGTGTCGTCGGTCGGCGGGCGCACGTCGACGGCCGGCTTGTCCGCGTATCAGGCCGCGAAGTGGGCGGTCGGCGGGTTCAGCGACGTGCTGTCGAAGGAAGTCGCGCCGTTCGGCGTACGCGTCTGCACGCTCGAGCCGGGCGGGATGCGCACGGAATGGGCCGCGCAGGCGAAGCGCGACGTCGACGGCCTGCTGCCTGACTACCAGCCGTCGGTCGGGAAGATTCTCGAACTGCTTGGCGCGTACGGCGGCCACGAAGTCGGCGATCCGGCGCGGATCGCGGCACTGATCGTCGAGCTGTCGCGCCGCGAGGATGTGCCGATGCGTTTGCTGCTCGGCGGCGATGCGCTGTTCGTGTGCGAGCAGGCGGAGAAGCAGCGCGCGGAAGAGGCCGCGCGGTGGCGCGACACGACGCTGTCGACGCAGTTTCCGGATGCGAAGCTGCCGGCCGGGCTGGAGGCGCTGAAGGGGCTGGAGTGAGCGCTGACATTCGCGGCGCTGCCCGGGCAGCGTGAGCGGCTGACCGATGCCGGCGCATGTGCCGGCGTGAAGGCATCGGCCGGCCGCGCCCATGCGATCGACGGGCGCGGCCGATGTATCAGGCGGCCTGTTCCACCAGTGCCTGCAGTTCCTGCCCGGCCTTCTCGATCGCCGCTTGCGCGGCATCGGCACCCGATACGGTGCCTTCCACGCGTACTTCGCGGACGTCGGTCATGCCGATGAACCCGAGCAGATGCTTCAGGTAGCCGGACTGAAAGTCGAAGGGCGCATACGGGCCTTTGGAAAAGACGCCGCCGCTTGCAGTGACCAGATACACCGTCTTGCCTTCCAGCGTGCCGGTGAAGCCGCTTTCGCCATAGCGAAACGTGACGTGCGGCCAGATCACGCGGTCGAACCACGCGCGCAACTGCGTGGACGGGCCGAAGTTGGTCATCGCGGAGCCGATCACGACGATATCGGCGGCGCGCAGTTCGTCGACCAGCGCTTGCGCCAGCCCGACGGCCTGCGCCTGTTCGACGCTGCGCGCGTCCGGCGGCAGCGTGCGGCCCGCGATGTACGCGTCGTCGATATGCGGCAGTGGGTCGGTGGACAGGTCGCGCACGGTGATGGTGCCGGTTGCGTCACGCGCCGCGAGTTGTCGCGCGAGGTCGTGCGCGAAGCGCGTGGACAGGCTGTCGGTGCTGCGGGGGCTGGATGTGATCAGCAGGATGCGGCTCATGAGCATTCCTTTAGGGCTAAGATGAGAACCAGGTAACTTTTGATAACTTGGTTACCAAAAAGCATGTGGAATGCTAGGGTTCGCGCCCGGGCACCACAAGAACGCACAGGGTTGTGCCCCAGTTACATCGATGTTCCCGCCACCATGCCCCGACCCAGCGACAACGACTGCCAGGCGACACGCCAGATCCTCGACAGGATCGGCGACAAGTGGAGCCTCTACATCATCGCGACGCTGAACGACGGTTCGCGGCGCTTCAACGAGCTGAAACGCGAGATCGAAGGGATTTCGCAGCGCATGCTGACGCTGTCATTGCGCGGGCTGGAGCGCGACGGGCTGGTCACGCGGACGGTGTTCCCGACGATTCCGCCGCGTGTCGACTACGCGCTCACGCCGCTCGGCGAAACGCTGCTGGAGCCCGTGATGACGCTCGTCAGGTGGGCGGAGAAAAACAAGCAGCCGATTGCGCAAGCGCGCGAGCGTTTCGACGAGGCGGCCGATGCGACGCCGGCGCCGGGCGAGGGCGTTGTTTATCGCAGTCGATAGGGCGCGACGGGGCTGCTCCGTCACGCCCGCGCGGCCGAACGGTAGGTGCGCTCAGCGCCCCAGCGCGTAGAACTCCGCATTCGGCCGCATGTTCGTCACGTTTGCGATGCGGTTGGACATGCCGAAGAAAGCGGAGATCGCCATGATGTCCCACACGTCTTCTTCGACGAAACCCTGCGACTTGAGTGCGTCGAAGTCTGCTTCTCCAACCAGATGCGCGGCCTGCGACACCTTCATCGCGAAGTCGAGCATCGCCTTCTGCCGGGCGGTGATGTCGGCCTTGCGGTAGTTGGTGGCGACCTGGTCGGCAATCAGCGGATCCTTCGCGCGAATGCGCAGGATCGCACCGTGCGCGATCACGCAGTACTGGCACTGGTTCACGCTGCTGGTGGCCACGACGATCATCTCGCGCTCGGCCTTGCTCAGGTTGCCCGGCTTGTCCATCAGCGCGTCGTGGTACGCCATGAACGCGCGAAACTCGTCGGGGCGATGCGCAAGCGTCAGGAATACGTTCGGGATGAAGCCCGACTTTTCCTGGACGGCCGCGATGCGTTCGCGAATGTCCTCGGGCAAGTCTTCGAGCGCGGGCACGGGAAAGCGGCTGATAGGGGCGGTGTTTGCGGCGGTCATGAGGTCTCCTGGATAAAGTGGCGCGGGTGCTCTCGATGCGAGAGCCGCCGGCCAAAAAAAGAAACGCCGGTGGTCGTCAGCGGCGTCACGCGTTGACGTCGACGACGATGCGGCCGCGAACCTTGCCGTTGATCAACTCCCCGGCAAGCGGGATGACGTCGCCCAGGCCGACCTGATGGCTGATCGTGCCCAGCTTCTCGACGTCGAGGTCGGACGCGAGCCGGCGCCACGCTTCCAGGCGGTCGGCGCGTGGGCACATGACGCTGTCGATCCCGACGAGCGTGACGCCGCGCAGGATGAACGGCGCGACGGTCGCGGGGAAATCCATACCGGCGGCGAGGCCGCAGGCCGTCACGACGCCGCGGTACCGCGTGGCCGCACACACGTTGGCGAGCACGTGGCTGCCCGCCACGTCGACCGCGCCGGCCCAGCGTTCCTTGCCGAGCGGCTTGCCGGGCTCGCTGAATTGCGAGCGCTCCAGGATTTCCGCCGCGCCGAGCTGTCGCAGGTAGTCGGCATCGGCGGGGCGGCCGGTCACCGCGACGACGCGGTATCCCAGCTTGGCGAGAAGGGCCGTGGCAACGCTGCCCACCCCGCCTGCCGCGCCGGTCACCACGATCTCGCCGTCGTCCGGGCGCACGCCATGCCGTTCCAGTGCCATCACGCACAGCATCGCGGTGTAGCCCGCCGTGCCGATGGCCATCGCCTGTTGCGGCGAGAAGGCGGACGGCAGCGGCACCAGCCAGTCGCCGTCGACGCGGGCTTTCTGCGCGAGGCCGCCCCAGTGCGTTTCACCGACGCCCCAGCCGTTGAGCACGACCTGGTCGCCGGGGCGATAGTCCGGGTGCGTGCTCGCTTCGACTTCGCCGACCAGATCGATGCCGGGCACCATCGGGAACTTGCGGACCACGGGGCTCTTGCCGGTGATCGCCAGCCCGTCCTTGTAGTTCAGCGTCGAATAGCCTACGCGTACCGTCACGTTGCCGGCGGGCAACTGCGCGTCGTCCAGCGTCTGGAGCAGGGCCTGCTGGCCGGTTTCATGCCGGTCGATCACGATGCCTTGAAACATGTGTCCTCCTTTCTAGACCGATCGTCTAGTTAATGGCAAAAAAATTCAGCGGCGCGGTAGTCCATTGAAGAAAAACTGCGCGAACAGGGTCAGCGGCTTGTCGCTGCGCTCCAGCTTCGCGCGCAGCACGGCGCCTTCCCAGCCGATCCAGAAGAATGCGGCGAGTTCGGCGGGATCGGCCGAACCGGTCAGTTCGCCGGCTTGCTGCGCGGCGGCCAGGCATTCGGCGAGGCGGCGTTGCCAGTCCTCGAACGTGGTGCGCAGGCGGGCGCGGAAACTTTCGGGCAGCGCGCCCATTTCCTGCCCGAGGTTGCCGATCAGGCAGCCTCGGCTGTAGGCGTAGCGGGCCATGCCGTCCCGGGCATCGTCGACGAACGTGCGCACGCGCTGCAGCGGCGAGCGCGCCGGGTCGCTGAAATGACGGTCCAGCTTGCGCGCGAAGAAGTCGGCATAGCGGTCGATCAGTTCGAGGCCGAACGCTTCCTTGTTGTCGAAGTAGTGATAGAAGGAGCCCTTGGGCACGCCGGCACGCCCGAGGATCTCGTCGAGCCCGGTGGCCGAGAAGCCTTTCTCGGTGAGCACTTCCAGCCCGGTGCGCAACAGCATGTCCCGCGTGGCGACGAGGTCCTCGTGCTGTTTCGGTGGCCTGCCGCGACGGCGAGGCGAATCAGTTCGAACGTCCATGTGCGAATAATAGACCGTTCGTCTCAAAAATCAACGGGTCGCGTAGCGAGCGTGTTCGGTGAGGTCGACCCGGCGAGCCATACCCGTATTAACCATGATTAAAAAACCTTATCGCGGTGAAAAATTCCGCATCTTATTGAACCGATATCGGCTCGCTATAGTGGCTCGCTTTCCCGCACGCACCCGTTGCGTGCGCAGACAAACAGCAGGAGCCCCTTGATGACCACCGATACCCGATTCACCGAAGTCGAGGATCTGATGCCCGCCGCCGGCGGGTTGCGCGAGATCCGTCACCACATCCATCACCATCCCGAACTCGCGTACGAAGAGCACGACACGGCCGCGCTCGTCGCCGAGAAGCTCGAACAGTGGGGCTGGCAGGTGACGCGCGGGGTCGGCAAGACGGGCGTGGTCGGCACGCTGCGCGTGGGCGACGGCACGCGCAGCATCGGCATTCGCGCCGACATGGACGCGCTGCCGATCATCGAGGCGACGGGGCTGCCCTATGCGAGCGGCACGCACGGCAAGATGCACGCCTGCGGCCACGACGGCCACACGACGATGCTGCTCGGCGCCGCGCAGCACCTCGCGAAGACACGCAACTTCTCCGGCACCGTGCACCTGTATTTCCAGCCGGCGGAAGAGCATGGCGTCGACAGCGGCGCGAAGAAGATGATCGACGACGGTTTGTTCGAACGCTTCCCGTGCGATGCCGTGTTCGGCATGCACAACCATCCGGGCGCGGCACCGGGCGTGTTCCTTACGCGGCGCGGCCCGTTCATGTCGGCCGGCGACAAGGCGATCATCACGATCGAAGGCGTCGGCGGCCACGCGGCCCGGCCGCACCTGACGGTTGACCCGGTGGTCGTCGCGGCGAGCATCGTGATGGCGCTGCAGACGATCGTCGCGCGCAATGTCGATCCCGCTCAGCCGGCGGTCGTCACGGTCGGCTCGATGCACGCGGGCACCGCGAACAACGTGATCCCGAACGGCGCACGCCTCGAACTCAGCGTGCGCTCGTTCAGCCCCGACGTGCGCGCGCTGCTCAAGCGCCGCATCACCGAGCTGGCCGAAACACAGGCCGCGAGCTACGGCGCGACCGCGAACGTCGAGTACATCGAAGGCTATCCGGTCGTCGTCAATACGGATGCCGAAACGGATTTCGCCGCGCAGGTGGCGCGTGAACTCGTCGGCGACGCGCACGTGGTCGAGCAGACCGACCTGCTGATGGGCAGCGAGGATTTCGCGTTCATGCTGCAGCAGCGGCCGGGCTCGTTCGTGCGTCTCGGCAACGGCGAAGGCGAGGACGGCTGCATGGTGCACAACCCGAAGTACGACTTCAACGATCGCAACCTGCCGATCGGCGCGGCGTACTGGACGCGTCTCGTGGAGCGTTACCTCGGGCGGTGATGCCGGCGGCGGGGCGAGCGGCCGGCGCTTCCGGCCGCATTGAGAGGAGACGACAACGATGCAGAAAGACCATCTCGCGCTGCACCCCGCGTCGGCGGGGGCTGCCGAAACCAGCGTGACGGGCGCCCCTGCCGTCACGCAGCGCGGCGCAATCGCCGCGGCCGTGATCGGCAACTGGCTGGAATTCTTCGATTTCACCGTGTACGGGTTCTTCGCGGTGCTGATCGGCAAGCTGTTCTTCCCGTCGAGCGACCCGACCACGTCGCTGCTGCTGTCGGTCGCGACGTTCGCCGCCGGCTTCTTCACGCGGCCGCTCGGCAGCGTCGTGCTCGGCGTCTACGCGGACCGCAAGGGGCGCAAGGCCGCGCTGAACCTGACGATCATGCTGATGGCGCTCGGCACCGGCCTGATCGCGATCGCACCGACGTATGCGCAGGTCGGCGTGGCCGCGCCGCTGCTCGTCGTGTTCGCGCGGTTGCTGCAGGGTTTCTCGCAGGGCGGCGAATTCGGCGCGGCGACGACGACGCTGCTCGAACAGGGCGGCACGGGGCGTCGTGCGTTCCGCGCGAGCTGGCAGCTCGCGACACAGGGCGGCGCCGCGCTGATGGGCTCGGGCTTCGCGGCGCTGCTGTCGAACACGATGACCAAGGACGCGCTCGAAAGCTGGGGCTGGCGGCTGCCGTTCCTCGTCGGCGTGCTGATCGCGCCGGTCGGCATGTATCTGCGCCGCCGGCTCGCCGACGATGCGCCCGGCGACAGCCATCACGGCATCGAACGCGGGGTGCTGCACGAGCTGTTCTCGAAGCACACGCGCACGGTGCTGCTGCTGATGCTCACGGTGATGGGCGGCACGGTGTCGACCTACATCCTGACGTTCTACATGCCGACCTACGCGATCCACACGCTCGGCCTGCCGATGAAGCTGTCGATGTTCGTCGGCGTCGCGTCGGGCTGCGTGATGCTGGTCACGTGCCCGCTGTTCGGCTGGCTGTCGGACAGGCTCGGCAGCCGGCGCCTGCCGATCTTCGTCGGCCGCGGCGTGCTGGTCGCGCTGCTGTTCCCGGCGTTCTGGCTGATGAACCATCATCCGACGCTGTCGGTGATCCTGCCGCTGACCGCGCTGATGCTGCTGTTCTATTCGCTCGGCTCGGCATCGGAAATGGCGCTGATGTGCGAGTCGCTGCCGCGCCACGTGCGCGCGACCGGCATCTCGATCGCGTATGCGCTCGCGGTGACGATCTTCGGCGGCACCGCGCAGCTGATCGCGACCTGGCTCGTGAAGACGACCGGCAGCAAGCTCGCGCCGGCCGGTTACGTGGCCGCGTGCGTGGTGCTGTCGCTGATCGCGGTGGCGATGCTGCGCGAGACGGCGCGGGATTCGATCGACTGACGCAAAGCACGGCGCGGCACGTCGGGCGGCAAGCGGCAATACGCGCTTATCGCCGGCGCACCACCCTCAGGTACGACGCGAGCATCGTCGCGAGTTCCTGCGCGGCCGGCGTCAGCGGCACGGCCGCGCGCTGCAGCAGGCAGATGTCCTGCGATTCGGCCTGTTCGCGCACGGGCACTTTCGCGAGTGCGCCGGCAAACGGACCGTGCCGCGTCACGGCTTCGGTTTCGAGCGACAGGCAATCGGTCTGCGTGACGAGCTGCAGCGTCTCGAACATTCCTTCGACGGTGGCGAGGATCTTCGGCGGCGGCAGGCCGTGCACGTCGAAGTACGCGAGCAGCCGGTTGACGACGGGGTCCGCGCTCAGGTTCGGCGAGCGCGTCGACACCCACGCGTAGTCGGCCAGTTCGGCGAGCGATTGCGCGTGCATCGCCGGATGCCCGTTGCGGCACACGACCACCGGCGCGGATGCACGCAGCGGCGTGACCGCGAGATCGATCGTGTCGGTCTGCTTCGAGACCAGCGCGATCGCGAAATCGACCGCGTTTTCCCTCAGCCAGCCGATCATCATCCGCGACGTGCCGGTGCGCAGATGCACGTCGACCTTGTCGAAGCGCGCGCGGAACGCGCTCAGCACCGGCGCGAACGCATCGATCAGCGGTTCGGCCACGAGGCCGAGCGTGACGGTGCCTTCGTACGCGCCGCTCAGTTGCCGGATCTCCCGCTCGACCTGCTCGCATTCGCCGAGGATCGAACCGGAGCGCGCAAGTAGCCGCTGGCCGACGGCCGTCGGCACGATCCCGCGATTGGTGCGCGTGAACAGCGTCGCGCCGAGCGTCGCCTCGAGGCTCTGCAGTTGCTGCGTGACGCCGCTTTGCGCGAGATCGAGCGCGCGCGCGGCGGCGCGCAGGCTGCCGTGCTCCACGACGGCCTGGAAGATGCGGAGCTGGGAGAGCGTGAACGCCATGGGCAAGCGCGAAGCCGGTGATCGGGAAAAGTGATCATGATAAGGCAGCGGGCGATTCCGGCGGCGGCGCGTGCGCACTACGATCGCAGGCAGTCCGGCTCGTGCCGTTTGCCCATCGTCCCGCCCTTCGTCGACCATGAAACGTACTCTCCTTCCGCTCGTTTCCTTGTGCCTTGCGTTCGCGGCCGGCGCCGCACATGCGCTCGATGCGCGCCCCGTGCGCCTCGGTATCGATCCGACCTATCCGCCGATGGATTCGAAGGCGCCCGACGGCAGCCTGAAGGGCTTCGATGTCGATCTCGGCAACGAGATCTGCCGCCGCGCGCAGTTGCGCTGCCAGTGGGTCGAGCTCGAATTCTCCGGGATGATTCCGGCGCTGCAGGCGCGCAAGATCGACGCGATCCTGTCGTCGATGGCGATCACCGAGAAGCGCGAGAAGCAGATCCTGTTCTCGTCGAAGCTGTTCCGCTTCAAGTCGCGGCTCGTCGCGCGGCCCGGGAGCGGTGTCGACAGCACGACCGCGTCGCTGGCCGGCAAGCGCGTCGGCGTGCAGTCGGGCACGCAGTTCGAATCGTGGGCGCTCGCGCACTGGGCGCCGGCCGGCATCGGCGTGGTGCCGTACAAGAGCCAGGACGACGTGTTCGCCGATCTCGTCAACGGCCGCCTCGACGCGGCGCTGCTCGGCACCGTGGAAGCCGACTACGGCTTCCTGCGCACGCCGAAGGGCAAGGGCTTCGCGTTCGTCGGCGCGCCGCTCGACATGGGCGATCGCGGCGTGGGCATCGGCATGCGGCAGTCGGATACGGCGCTCAAGGCGTCGATCGACGGCGCGATCGCGTCGATGCTGAAGGACGGCACGTACGACCGGATCGCAAAGAAGTATTTCGACTTCAACCCGTACGGCGACTGAGCGCCGCGCCGCCTCGCCGTATCACCCGTTTCCCTGTTTTCATCCGTTCGAGACCATCGATGCAGATTCGCACCACGCCGCTCCTGTCGCCGTCGATCGGCACGCAGCGCACGCTGACGAGCTTTCATTTCGGGCCGGCCGACACCGGCAGCAAGATCTACCTGCAGGCCGCGCTGCACGCGGACGAGACGCCCGCGATGCTCGCGGCGTTCGTGCTGAAGCAGCGTCTCGCGCAGCTCGATGCCGACGGCCGGCTGGCGGCCGAGATCGTGCTCGTGCCGGTCGCGAACCCGGTCGGCCTCAATCATCATCTGCTCGGGCAGTTCATCGGCCGCTTCGATCTGGCGAGCGGCCGCAACTTCAATCGCGGCTTCCTGCCGCTCGCGGAGATCGCCGCGCGGGCGCGCGACCGGCTCGGCGACGACGGCGAACGCAATCGCGCGATCGTGCGCGAATGCGTCGGCGCGGCGCTCGACGAGATCGCACCGCGCACGGAATTCGATGCGCTGCAGCTGGCGCTGCTGAAGCTGTCGCTCGACGCCGAGGTCGTGATCGACCTGCATTGCTCGCTCGAAGCGGTGATGCACGTGTACACGAGCGAAACCGCATGGCCGGAAGTCGAGCCGCTCGCGCGTTATCTCGGCTCGGAGGTGTCGCTGCTCGCCGAGGATTCGGGCGGGCACGCGTTCGACGATGCGCATCACCTGCTGTGGACGCAGTTGCGGCAACGCTTGCCGGTGGGTACGCCGATGGCGGCCGGCACCGTGGCCGTGACGGTCGAGTGCCGCGGCCAGCGCGACGTGACGTACGAATATGCGGAACGCGATGCCGATGCGCTCGTCGACTATCTCGTGTGGCGCGGTGCGGTACACGGCGAACACAAGCCGCTACCGCCGCTCGCCGCACCGGCCACGCCGCTCGCGGGCAGCGAGCAGTTCTATGCGCCGGTGAGCGGAATACTCGTGCACCGTGCGGCGATCGGCGCGACGATCCGCGCCGGCGATCCGCTGTTCGATATCGTCGATCCGCTGACGGATGCGATCACGACGATCTTGAGCGGCACCGATGGCGTGTTCTACATGCGCCGTGCGATCCGGTTCGTCACGGCCGGTGCCCCGCTTGGCCGCGTGACGGGCACGGTTCCGGTGCGCAAGGGGATGTTGCTCGGCGCATGAGCGGTGCGCTGTCCTACAGGCTCACAGCGCAGTTTCGTTCCCGTCAAATTGACCACGGTGCTGCGCATCACTAGATTGTGCGGCGCGGAGTTCGCTCCGTGTTCAGTGAGAGGAACGTAGCAACCGAGTGGAGTTGATACGGGCAGCCCAGGGCTGCCCGTTTTTTTTCGCCCGGCGTGCCTACGGCAACGCACTGAGGCGAAGGTCGTGAAACAGGTCGTAGACGAGCGTGCGCAGCCACTGATGTCCTTCGTCGCGCTGGTAGCGTTCATGCCAGAACTGCGCGATGTCGGCCGGTGCGGTGTCGAACGGCAGCGGCACGGCGCGTACGTCCTGCAGTCGCGACAGCACACGGGCGAGGCGGCTCGGAATGCAGGCGACGAGGTCGCTCGACGACACGATGCGCTCCAGACCGAACGAATGCGCAAGCTGCAGCACGACATGGCGCGTGCTGCCGGCATGAGGCGACAGCGCATAAAGCGCCGCTTCGAAGTGCGCATGGCTGCCGGCCGTGGGCGTGTAGCTCACATGGTCGGCCGCGAAGAACTGCTCGGCGGTGAGCGTCGCGCCGATCGTCGGGTGGTCGTTGCGCACGAGCGCCACGTAGGTTTCGTGGAACAACCGCTGCTGATGGAAATCGGCGTGCAGCCCGGTGAACATGCCGAGCGCGAGGTCGATCTGTCCGAGCTTCATCATCTGCTGGGCGGCATCGAGCGGCGGATCGGCCGTGACGATCCGGATGCCGGGCGCGACCCGGCGCAGATGCGCGACGAGCGGCGGCATGAAGATTGCCTGCCCGAGATCGCTCGTGTACAGGCGGAAGGTGCGGGTCGACGCGGCGGGATCGAAGGCGCGGCCGGCCTGCAGCGCGGTGCGCAGCGACGCGAGCCCGTCGTCGACGAGCGCCGCGATCGCGTCCGCGCGCGGGGTGGGCTGCATGCCGTCGGCTGTCTTCACGAACAGCGCGTCGTCGAACAACGTGCGCAGCCGCTTCAGCGCGTTGCTGACCGACGGCTGCGTGAGGTGCAGCGCGTCGGCCGCGCGCGTCGTGCTGCGCGTGCGGTACAGCACGTCGAACACGAGCAGCAGGTTCAGGTCGATGTTGCGCAGGTCGGGGTCGTGTTCCATCGCGTCGGTCGGTAGGCGGGCATAGATGCCGTGAATGACGGTATTCAACGCCGCAATTTAACAGGGCGCCGCGGCCCTCCTATGCTGGTTCCGATTCGCCGCACCACGGTGGCGCGGCGGCCCGGATATCACAGGAGACAGCATGCGGGACAAGATCGCACTCGAGGAGCACTTTGCCACGCCGGACACGATCGGCGATTCCGAACATTACTTTACCGCCGACATCTGGCCGGCGCGACGCCGTCAGCTGCTCGACGTGCAGGAGGAGCGCATCGAGCGCATGGATGCGTGCGGGATCGGCTACGCGATCCTGTCGCTGAACGCGCCGGCCGTCCAGGCGATCACCGACACGGGCCGCGCGATCGACGTCGCGCGGCGCGCGAACGACCTGCTGGCCGAACAGGTCGCGCGCCGGCCGGACCGCTTCGGCGCGTTCGCGGCGCTGCCGCTGCAGGACCCGGACGCCGCCGCGCGCGAGTTGGCGCGCACTGTGACCGAGCTCGGTTTCAAGGGCGCGCTCGTCAACGGCTTCTCGCAGATCGGCCACGCCGACAACGCGACCTACTACGACCTGCCGCAATACCGGCCGTTCTGGGCCGAGGTCGCGCGGCTCGACGTGCCGTTCTACCTGCACCCGCGCAATCCGCTGCCGAGCCAGCAACTGGCGATCGAAGGCCATCCGTGGCTGATGGGGCCGGCGTGGGAGTTCTCACGTGAAACGGGCGTGCATGCGCTGCGCCTGATCGGCAGCGGCCTGTTCGACGCGCACCCGAACCTGACCGTGATCCTCGGCCATCTCGGCGAACTCGCGCTGCACAACATCTGGCGCACGTCGCACTGGGCGTCCCCGAACGGCAAGAACCCGATGGGCGTGAAGGCGAAGCGATCCTTCATCGATACGTTCCGCGCGCATTTCTACGTCACGACGAGCGGCAATTTCCGCACGATCGCGATGCGCAACGCGATCGACGAGATCGGCAGCGACCGCGTGCTGTTCTCGGCCGACTATCCGTTCGAATCGATGGAGGAGGCGAGCACATGGTTCGACGCTGCCGAGATCGGCGACAACGACCGGGAAAAGATCGGGCGGGACAACGCGAAGCGCTTGTTCCGGCTCGACTGAACCGGGCGGGCGCCGCCGATTCGTCGGAACAATCCGGCGACGTGTGGTAGCGCCCGTGTTCGGTGATATCGAATGGAATTCGCAGTGCGAATGATTGATTGAAGTTGGAATGGATGATCGGCAACGGCCGCAGCAGACGGGCGTGCCGCATCGTCCGCCGCGCGCGATGCACGATGCACGGGCGCGGTGCGGGCCGTCCGGCCAGGATAAAACGAAGGAGACACCCTCTTGCAACCCACCCCCGCATTCGACGTGCAGCGCTGGATCGACGCGCTGCCGTTCTCACGTTTCCAGCTGGCGATTGCTTTGCAGTGTTTCGCCGTGGTCGCGCTCGACGGGCTCGACACCGCGCTGATCGGCTTCGTCGTGCCCGCGCTGCGCAGCGACTGGCATGCCGGCACGGCAGGCATTACGCTGCTGCTGGCGTCCGGGCTGGTCGGCCTCGCGGTTGGCGCGTTCTTCGCCGGGCCGCTCGGCGACCGGCTCGGCCGCAAGCGCCTGCTGGTCGGGTCGGTCCTGTCGTTCGGCCTGTTCAGCACGCTGTGCGCGGTCGCGCCGGAGATTCATTCGCTGACGGCGCTGCGCTTCCTGACCGGTGTCGGCCTCGGCGCGGCGATGCCGAACGCGATCGCGATGACGTCCGAGTACAGCCCGCGCGCGCGTCGTGCGCTGGTCGTCACGACGATGTTCTGCGGCTTCACGTTCGGCTCCGCGGCGGCGGGGTTCATCGCCGCGCACGTGATTCCGCGTTACGGCTGGCATGCGATGTTCGTCATCGGCGGCGTGCTGCCGATCGCGCTCGGGCTCGTGATGATCGCCGCGCTGCCCGAATCGATCCGCTTCCTGATTCATCGGCGCGCACCGGCCGCGCAGGTCGCGGCCGTGCTGCGCCGCATGTCGCCCGATGCGCCAGATGGCGCGCAGCGCTTCGTCGCGGACGAGCCGGCTGGTGTCGCGGCACGCTCGCCCGTGTCGCAACTGTTCGCGAGGCCGCTGCGGTTCGGCACGCTTGCGCTGTGGTGTGCGTTCTGGATGAACCTGCTGATCGTCTATCTCGTCACCAACTGGCTGCCCAGCCTGTTTCGCGAAGCGGGCTTCGATCTCGCACAGGCGGCGATCGTCACCGCGATGTTCCAGCTGGGCGGCACCGTCGGCGCGATCCTGCTCGGGCGCGCGATGGACCGCTTCAACGCATACGCGGTGCTGGTGACCGCGTATCTCGCCGGCGCGCTGTGCGTGTTCCTCGTCGCGTGGCGCTACGACGACCTGCCGTCGCTGTGCGTCGGCATCTTCGGGATCGGCTTCGGCGTTGCCGGCTCGCAAACCGGTGCCAATGCGCTCGCGGCCGATTTCTATCCGACCGGCAGCCGCGTGACGGGCGTGAGCTGGGCGCTCGGCGTCGGCCGGCTCGGCGCGATCGCGGGCTCGTTCGTCGGCGCGCTGGTGATGGCGAGCGCGATGGGGTTGTCGGGTGTCTTCATGCTGCTGATCGCACCGATCGTCTGCGCCGCCGTCGCGATCGGCGCGATGGGGCTGCGTTACGCCCGTGCGGGCGGCTATGCGAAAGCCGTCGAATAAGCGCGAGCAATCACATTCCCCATACAACGAGGAGACCACGATGCAGACGTCGGCAAGCCGCCGCCGCGCGGCCATGACTTTCGCGGTATTGAATGCAGCGGCCGCCAGCGCCGCCCATGCACAGAGCAGCGTGACGCTGTACGGCAGCCTGGATGCCGGCGTTGCGTATGTGAACAATCGCGCGGGCAGCCCGCAGGCCGCGATGCTGCAAGGCGTGATGCAGCCCGACCGCATCGGCTTCCTCGGCAACGAGGAACTGGGTGCGGGCTGGCGTGCCGTGTTCCGGCTCGAGAACGGATTCGCGACCAACACGGGCGCGCTGATGCGCAGCGGCACGCTGTTCAACCGGCAGGCGTACGTCGGGCTGTCGTCGGAGCGGGCCGGCACGATCACGCTCGGCCAGCAGACCGCGTTCAACTACGACTGGCTCGCGCCGATGGGCAACGGCTTTCAGTCGTCGAACCTGCTCGCGGCTCACCCGGGCAACCTCGACGGATTGGTCGAGACGACGTCGGCGCAGGAGAGCAATGTCGTGAAATACCGGTCACCCGCGCTGTACGGGCTGAGGGTCGGGCTGCTGCTCGGGATCGGCGGCGTGCCCGGCAATTTTTCGAGCGGGCGCATCGCGGGGGCGGGCATCGATTACGTGAACGGATCGTTCGGACTCGCCGCGGCTTACGTCAACGAGCACGACCGCGCGCTCGGCCCGATGCTCGGCGATACGACCGCGGGCCTCGGCCTGTCGACATTCCAGGGGCGACCGGCGCTGTCGTATGTGGCGGACAAGGTCGAGAACGCGGGCATCGGTGCTCGCTACGACTGGGGCAACGTTCGGCTGCACGCGCTGTACACGTACGTGAGGCTGAAGGCCGGCGCGCAGACGGATTCGTATCGCACGTTCGATGCGGGCGCCATGTGGCAGGCGACGCCGGCCAATTCGGTGGCGGGCGGGATGTCGACGACGTCGTTCATTGGCCGCCGCTATCTGTCGGCTTCGCTCGGGGACGTGCATGCGTTGTCGAAGCGCACTCAGGTCTACCTGCATGCTGTCGTGCAGCAGGCGACGGGGAGTGTGGCGGCGCGCGCCGCGATCTTCGCGATCGGCGCGTCGGGCACGCAGCGGCAACTCGCGATCGTGGCGGGGATTCATCATTTGTTTTGAGCGGAGCGACGGTCGGTACATCAATCGGCCGTGCGACGGGCACGGTGCCGGTATGCAAGGGGACGCTGTCCGTCGCGTGTGCGGCTCGGTGTCCTACAAGCACGACGCAGTTTCGTTCTTGTCAAATTGACCGAGCTTTTGCGCGTCACTAAATTGGGCGGCTCGGCGTTCGCTCCGGGTTCCGTGAGAAGAGCGTTGCAATGCAATCAGCGTGCGCGGGCAGCCGGTGCTGCCCGTTCTTGTTTCACTGCGACGTCGGTCAGGCACCGGGCCGATGTCGGCGCAGTCGAGTGGGCGGCAAGCAGACACCGAACGATGCGGGTCGGCGGCACATCAAGGAGGCAACAGCATGACCCGACGCAAGGTTGTCGTTGCATCGCCAGTCGCGACGCAAACGCTGCTGGGTGACATCCGGGCATTGATCGACGCGGCGCGGCAGCGTACCGCCTCGGCGGTGAACAGCGAGTTGACGATGCTCTACTGGCGCATCGGCCAACTCGTTCATACCCAGGTCCTGGCGGGCAAACGGGCCGACTATGGTGAGGAAGTGCTTCCGACTCTGGCGGCACAATTGACGAAGGACTATGGCGGCAGCTTTGCCGTGAAGAATCTTCGTCGCATGGTGCAGTTCGCCGTCACGTTTCCGGACGAGCGGATTGTCGTATCGCTGATACGACAATTGAGCTGGACGCACCTCATTGCGTTGGTGCCGCTCAAAGACCCGCATCAGCGTGACTACTACGCGCAGATGGCCAGCGTGGAACGCTGGAGCGTCAGGACGCTGCGCGAGCGTATCGACTCGATGCTGTACGAACGCACCGCACTCTCCCGGAAGCCGGATGCATTGATCGCGCAGGAACTGGCAACGATGCGGGATGCACAGCGGATGTCGCCCAGCCTGATCATGCGCGATCCATATATTCTCGATTTCCTCGGCCTGCGCGACACCTGGCAGGAAGGCGACCTGGAGACCGCGATCATCCGTGAAATGGAGTCCTTTCTGCTGGAGCTTGGCGCAGGCTTCACTTTCGTTGCCCGGCAGAAGCGCATCCAGATCGACGACGAGGATTTCCACCTCGATCTGCTGTTCTACAACCGGAAGCTGCGGCGGCTGGTAGCGGTGGAGTTGAAAGTCGGTGAGTTCAAGGCCGCGTACAAGGGGCAGATGGAACTGTATCTGCGCTGGCTCGACAGGCACGAGCGGGAGGCGGATGAAGCGCCGCCCCTTGGGATCATCCTCTGCAGCGGAAAGAAATCAGAGCAGATCGAACTGCTGGAACTGGACAAGTCCGGCATCCACGTTGCGGAGTACCTGACGGCGTTGCCGCCTCGTGCGGTGCTGACTGAGCGACTGCAACAAGCGATACAACGGGCGCAGTTGCAGATCAGGCCGCGCAACTTGGCACGGAATACGCGCTGACGCGTTTCGTGCCTTCGTTGTTCACCCCCGCCGTGCCACCAGCTCCGACACCGTCTGCGCGGCCTGCTGCAGCGGCCCGAGAAACTCCTTCACCATCTGCTTCGCGGTATGCCGCTGAGCGTTGCCGCTGATGTTCATCGCCGCGATGATCTGGCCGCGCCGGTTGCGGATCGGCGCGGACAACGACATCAGGCCCACTTCGAGTTCCTGGTCGACCACGGCCCAGCCCTGCTGGCGCACCTGCGCGATCGCCGCCTTCAATTCGCCGAGGTCGGTGATCGTGCGCGGCGTGTGCGCGCGGATGCCGCTTTGCGCGAGCGTTTCGTCGAGCGCGGCATCGTCGAGTGCGGACAGCAGCACGCGACCCATCGACGTGCAGTACGCGGGCAGCCGGCTTCCGATCGACAGGTTGATCGTCATGATCTTGCGGGTCGGCACGCGCAGCACGTAGACGATCTCGGTGCGGTCGAGCACGGCCGCCGAGCAGCTTTCGTGGATCTGCTCGGACAACTGCTCCATCACGGGATCGGCGAGATTCCAGAACGGCATCGACGTGAGGTACGCGAAGCCGAGCTCGAGGATCTTCGGTGTGAGCCGGAACAGCCGGCCGTCGGCTTCGACGTAGCCGAGCGTCTGCAGTGTGAGCAGGATCCGGCGCGCGCCCGCGCGCGTGAGCCCGGTGGCCGAGGCGACCTCGGTGAGCGTCTGCTCCGGACGGGCCGCGTCGAACGCGCGGATCACCGCGAGGCCGCGTGCGAACGACTGGACATAGGAGTCGCCGGGTTTCGTCTGAGTGTCTTCGGTTGTCATGAGCGCCTGGAATATCGTGCAGCCGAGAAGATAGCGCATGGGGCCTGACACGCCAACCGCCCGGCGGAACGGGCGCTTGACAGGTCGTCCCCGCACTCCCTATGATGCGTTGAACGTTCGATACACGATCTTATGTTCGTATATAGAACATTTAAGCGCATCCCGGCGGGCAATGCAAGGGGGGCGCCCTGTTCATTCCCCAGCCTGTCCTGGGACCGGAGACACTGATGACCGAAGCTTTTCTGTGTGATGCGATCCGTACGCCGATCGGGCGTTACGGCGGTGCACTGTCCGGCGTGCGCGCCGACGACCTGGGCGCGGTGCCGCTCAAGGCGCTCGTCGAGCGCAACCGCGATGTCGACTGGACGGCGATCGACGACGTGATCTACGGCTGCGCGAACCAGGCCGGCGAGGACAACCGTAACGTCGCGCGCATGTCGGCGCTGCTCGCGGGCCTGCCGCAGGGTGTGCCGGGTTCGACGATCAACCGCCTGTGCGGCTCCGGGATGGATGCGGTCGGCGTGGCCGCCCGTGCGATCAAGTCCGGCGAGGCCGCGCTGATGGTCGCGGGCGGCGTCGAGAGCATGACGCGCGCGCCGTTCGTGATGGGCAAGGCCGCGAGCGCGTTCGCGCGCCAGGCCGACATCTACGATACGACGATCGGCTGGCGCTTCGTCAATCCGCTGATGAAACAGCTGCACGGCGTCGACTCGATGCCCGAGACGGCCGAGAACGTCGCGGTCGACTACAACATCAGCCGTGCCGACCAGGACCTGTTCGCGTTGCGCAGCCAGCAGAAGGCCGCGCGTGCGCAGCAGGACGGCACGCTTGCGGAGGAAATCGTCGCGGTCACGATTCCGCAGAAGAAGGGCGATCCGCTGGTCGTGTCGCGTGACGAGCATCCGCGCGAGACGTCGCTCGAAACGCTGGCGAAGCTGAAGGGCGTCGTGCGCCCGGACGGCTCGGTGACGGCCGGCAACGCATCGGGCGTCAACGACGGCGCCGCCGCGCTGCTGCTCGCGAACGAAGAAACCGCGAAGCGTTTCGGCCTGACGCCGCGCGCACGCGTGCTCGGCATCGCGACGGCCGGCGTCGCGCCGCGCGTGATGGGCATCGGCCCCGCACCGGCCACGCAGAAGCTGCTCGCCCGGCTCGGGATGACGATCGACCAGTTCGACGTGATCGAGCTGAACGAGGCATTCGCATCGCAAGGTCTCGCGGTGCTGCGCATGCTCGGCGTTGCAGATGACGATCCGCGCGTGAACCCGAACGGCGGCGCGATCGCACTGGGTCATCCGCTCGGCGCATCGGGGGCGCGTCTCGTGACGACCGCGATGTACCAGCTGCATCGCACGAACGGTCGCTTCGCGCTGTGCACGATGTGCATCGGCGTCGGCCAGGGCATCGCGATCGCGATCGAACGCGTCTGACCTGCGTGTCGCGGCGAAGCGGCAGGGCACCAGCCGTTTCGCTGCATCACCGCTGTGCTGTTTTCGAAACGATGCGCGGCGATTGCATACATCAGCGGCAGGCGCGGCATGCCGTCGGGCGGCACCATCCGGTGACCGTCCAGCTCGCGCATCCCGTCGAAGCCCTTCCAGCCGTTCGCATACGGATATTCGGTCAGGCGGTCGATCGCGAGCCCGGCCGACACGAGCGCGTTCACGACTTCGCCGATGCCCCACATGAACTCGTAGCTCGGATGCGGGTTCGCGAAATCGACGACGCCCGGATGGTCGTGCTGCGCGCCGAGCCCCATGCCGGATGCGGCGACGTAATCGCCGACACCCGCCGGCTCCTTGGTCGCGTCGCGTTTGAAATAGTCGTAGTGCGGCTTCCAGTGTTCGTCGAAATACAGCGCGAACGGATGGAACTCGACCATCGCGAAACGGCCGCCCGGCGCGAGCAGCGCGGCGATCCCGCGCGCCCACGCGTTCAGGTCGGACAGCCAGCAGATCGCGCCGTACGACGTGAACACGCGATCGAAGCGCTCGCCGCGCGCGGCGGCCTCGGGCATCCAGTCGAGCACGTCGGCGCGCTCGAAACGCGCGGGCAGACCCGCGTCGGCCGACAGTTGCCGTGCGAAGGCGATCGCTTCGTCGGAGATGTCGACGCCCGTCGCATCCGCGCCGTCGCGCACGAGGCTCAGCGTGTCCTGCCCCGCGTTGCACTGCAGGTGCAGGAGTCGCAGCCCGCTGATGTCGCCGAGTAGTTCGCGTTCTTCCGGAAAGAGCGTCGAGCCGCCTTCCCGGAAAAATGCAGCCTGATCGCCCTTATGACTGTTATGCGCGACTGTCGCCGTATTCCAGGAAAGCCGATTCAGTTCGTGCAATGCCTTTTTCATCGAATTCGAATGCCGGTTGAATGGAGCAGGATAGACGGAATCGTTTCGCCGCGTGCAACGGCCGACGGCATTGGCGTGCCGTGCGGTGTGGCCGGGCAGCGTGGCGTG
This sequence comes from Burkholderia sp. Ac-20345, assembly GCF_017104825.1. Lineage (NCBI taxonomy): Bacteria > Pseudomonadati > Pseudomonadota > Betaproteobacteria > Burkholderiales > Burkholderiaceae > Burkholderia > Burkholderia sp. Ac-20345. Next base: position 46,855 of record NZ_JAAGPO010000038.1, read on the forward strand.
ACATGCGGATGAAAACGAGCGGCGATTACTGCCGGATTATTTGATCCAAATCATGGCGTCCGCCGAATTGAATATTTTATGCGAGGAAAGGGTAAGGTTTTTCCCCAATATGCCGACAGTAAGATGAAGACCGTCGTAAAGCGATAAACCGTTTTTCGGCTACTGAGCGTGAATTCAGCGCGGCGCGGACGATAGATCCGCCTTTCGGAGCCTTGCATGCGCAATAACCAGCCCGTTACCCAACAGGAATTCGATTTTCCCGACGACGTCACGCTGATGTCGACGACCGACGCAGACAGCATCATCACCTACGCCAACACGACGTTCGCGCAGGTGAGCGGCTTCACGAACGAGGAACTCGTCGGCCAGCCGCACAACGTGGTGCGGCACCCGGACATGCCGCGCGAAGCGTTTGCCGACATGTGGGCGACGCTCAGGCGCGGCGAGCCGTGGACCGCGCTCGTGAAGAACCGCCGCAAGAACGGCGATCACTACTGGGTGCGTGCGAACGCGATTCCCGTGATGCGCGACGGCGAGCCGCAGGGCTACATGTCGGTGCGCACGAAGGCGCCGCACGACGAGAGCGAGGCCGCCGATGCGCTGTATCGCGCGTTCCGCGAAGGCAAGGCCGGTCAGCGCCGGTTTTACAGGGGGCTGGTGATCCGCACGGGGCTGCTGCGTATCGCGTCGCTGTCGCAGACGATGTCGGTGCGCGCGCGTGTGCATTCGGCGCTGTGCGTGCTTGCACCGGCGGTCGTCGGCGCGGGCTGGGCATGCGGGCTGGCTGGCGGCGGGCTCGCCGCGTTTGCCGGTGTGACGGTCGGCGTGGCGGCGGCGGCCGGCCTGTGGCTCGACGCGCAGATCGTGCGTCCGCTGAAGCGGCTGCACGACCAGGCGCTGAACGTCGCGACCGGCGAAAGCCGGCGCGGCGTGCGGATGAACCGCGTCGACGAGATCGGCATGACGCTGCGCACGATCAACCAGCTCGGGCTGATGTTCCGCTGGCTCGTCGACGACGTCAGCGAGCAGGTGCACAACGTGCAGCGCGCGAGCAACGAGATCGCGCAGGGCAACAACGACCTGAGCGCGCGTACCGAGCAGGCTGCGTCGAGCGTGCAGGAGACGGCCGCATCGATGGCCGAGATGACGGCGACCGTCGATAGCAACGCGGAGACCGCGCTGCAGGCGAACCGGCTCGCGATGTCGGCCAGCGAGGCGGCGGGGCGCGGCGGGCAAGCGGTGGGCGAGGTCGTCACGACGATGAGCGACATCACGGCCAGCTCGCGCAAGATCGCCGACATCATCGGCGTGATCGACGGCATCGCGTTCCAGACGAACATCCTTGCGCTGAATGCGGCGGTCGAAGCGGCACGCGCAGGCGAACAAGGCCGCGGCTTCGCGGTGGTCGCCGGTGAGGTGCGGGCGCTCGCGCAGCGCAGCGCGAACGCGGCGAAGGAGATCAAGACGCTGATCGGTGCGAGCGTCGACCGTGTCGAGTCGGGCGCGCGGCGCGTGGACGAGGCGGGCAAGACGATGGAGGACATCGTCGCGCAGGTGAAGCGCGTGTCGGACCTGATCGCGGAGATCAGCTCGTCGACGGCCGAGCAGAGCACCGGCGTGTCGCAGGTCGACCAGGCGGTCGTGCATCTCGACAACATCACGCAGCAGAACGCGGCGCTGGTCGAGCAGAGTACCGCGGCGTCGGAGAGCCTGAAGCAGCAGGCGACGCGGCTGGTGGATGCGGTGAACGTGTTCCGTTGAGCGTGGCTTGAACCGTTGGCCTTCACGCATTCCGACCGACATCATGCTTGGAGTACGCCGTTCAGTTGCGAACTGAACGGCGGGATCGGTCAAACCAGGGATTTTCCTGCCTTTCGGATTAACCGATGCTCACACCGTGAGCTTCCGCCAGAGGCTTCAGGCCACCAGTGAAGCCTTGTCCGATTGCCTTGAACTTGAATTCGTCGTTGTGGCGATACAGCTCGCCGAAGATCATGGCGGTTTCGGTGGAAGCGTCTTCGGATAGGTCGTAGCGGGCGATTTCCTTGCTGTCGGCCTTGTTCAGGACGCGGATATAGGCGTTGCTCACCTGGCCGAATGACTGCTTGCGGGCCTCGGCATCGTGAATCGTGACGGCGAAGACCAGCTTCTTCACGTCGGCCGCCAGACCCGTGAGCTTCACGTTGACCTGCTCGTCATCGCCATCGCCCTGGCCGGAGCGGTTGTCGCCCAGGTGCTCGATGGAGCCGTCGGCGGACTTCTTGTTGTTGTAGAAGATGAAGCTGGCGTCGTTCAGGACTTTGCCGCTTTCACCGGTAACGAAGATCGACGCGTCGAGGTCGAACTCGGTGCCGTCGGTGACTCGCGGGTCCCAGCCCAGGCCGACGACAACTTCGCTCAGGCCCGGTGCCTCTTTCGACAGGGAGACATTACCGCCTTTGGACAGACTTACAGCCATGGTGTGATTCCTTGTTCAGGTAAGGAGACTGTTCAGAAGTTCATGCCGTAGCCGTTGGCCAGGGCACGCAGGCCGCCGGCGTAGCCTTGGCCCACGGCGCGGAATTTCCACTCGCCGCTGCTGCGGTACAACTCCGCGAAGATCATCGCGGTTTCGGTGGAGGCGTCTTCCGCCAGGTCGTAGCGGACCACCTCGGCGCCGGAGATCTCGTTCACGACGCGGATGAACGAATTGCTGACCTGGCCGAAGTTCTGCTTGCGCGCTTCGGCGTCGTGGATGGTGACGGTGAAGGCGATCTTGTCGATGTCGGCCGGAACGCGGCTCAGGTCGACCTTGAGAACTTCGTCATCGCCGTCGCCAGCGCCGGTACGGTTGTCGCCGGTATGCTCGACAGAACCGTCCTGGCTGCGCAATTGGTTGTAGAAGATGAAGTCGGCTTCACCGCGGACTTTGCCGTTGGCCCCCAGCAGGAAGGCGCTGGCGTCCAGATCGAACTCGGTGCCATCGGTCGCGCGCGGGTCCCAGCCCAGGCCCACCAGGATCCTGGTCAGGCTCGGGTCGGTTTTGGATAGGGAGAGGTTGCCGCCTTTTTGAAGAGTCAGTGCCATGAAAACAGCTCCTTTGGGTTGTGACGGGTTACTGATTTTCGGCTTGCGCCTCTTCCTTGTTCGGGAAGATCACGCTGGCCAGGATTCCGATTGCCAGGACAACCAGTACGATGAGCAGGCTGGTGTTCGGGGAGATGCTGATGCCGTGGTGGAACAGATGGTCGGTCGCGTTCAAGCCCAACTTCGCCGCGATGAAGAACAGCAATACGACCACTGCCTTTTCCAGATGCACCACGTAGCGCTTCAGCGCTTCCAGAACGAAATACAGCGTGCGAAGGCCAAGGATTGCGAACAACATCGCCGAGTAGACGATCAGAGGTTCACGGCTGACCGCAATGACCGCCGGGACCGAGTCGAACGCGAACAGGACGTCGGACACTTCGATCACGACCAGGCAGAGGAACAGCGGAGTAGCGAACAGGCCGCCCTTGGCCGCCAGGCTCATGTCCCTCTCGGACGTCCGTACTTCCGCCTCGAGCTTCTTGCGGCTCACGAAAAAGTTGTGACCGTGCAGCCTGGGCCATACGGGGAAGAGCTTTTTCGCGAAGCGGCAAGCAAGATGCTGCGAGTAATCCTTCGCCTCGTCATCGTCGTCACCGCCCTTGAGCATCATGACGGCGGTCCACGCCACGATCAGCGCGAAGACGATCTCGACCCAGGGTCCGAATGCCAGCAGGCCGGTACCGATGACGACAAAGACACCACGGAATACGATGGCCCCGATGATGCCCCAGTGAAGAATGCGGTGACGCAAGCCGTCAGGGACCTTGAACCAGGCGAAGATCGCCATGAAGACGAACAGGTTGTCGACGGAGAGGACCTTCTCCAGTGCATAACCGGTAAGGAACAGGCTGGCCACTTCCGCGCCATGCTGCACGTACAGGAAGCCGGCGAATGCAAGGGAGATGGCCACCCAGAATACCGACCAGATCGACGCTCGGGCGAGGGTGATCGGCTTGTCGTCGCGGTGGGTAGCCATGTCCAGCAGCAGGGCGGCCAGTGCCAGGCCGACGAATACCGCCATGGTCAGCGGCGGGAAGCCAATGTGTGTCGTTTCCACGTTTCGGTTTCCTACAGTTCGAAGTCAACCGGGTTCAAGCCGAGCTCCAGGCAAATCAGGCGGCAAGCCGCTTTTTCCTTGTCGTCGAAATGGCCGTCGGATGCGCCAATGGCACAGGCCACGCGCACCAGCAAGCGTGCTTCGCCGTCCTTGCCCTTGATCTTGCCGATGGCCTTCAGCGCCTCGGCCTGGCCGATCTGGAAATCGAATTCGAACTTGCCGCAGGCGTCGCTGAACACCGTGATCACGTCGTTCAGGTTGAAGACCTTCAATTCCGGGGAGTTGTTGATGAAGCCGACCATCTTCAGCTTCTCTTCGGATTTGATCTCGCCATCCGCGGCGGAGATCAGCGCACAAGCATTGGCGGTTGCCTCCATGAACGTTCGGTTCTTGAATTTGGCGACTTCGATGGTCAAGGTTTCGCGGGCTTTGGCCGCGTTGGTTTTCAGCCAGTCGAGCATGTGTTTCCTCTCAGTGAGCGGGGCCGGACGGCCCCGCCGGGTCAATGGTTACTTGGAGCCTGCTTTCCAGCGCATACCCCAGCCGTAGGCACGATCCATTTCCTCGTGTCCGGGATGGAAGTCGACTCGACGAGAGACCTTGACGGCCCCGTTCACGTTTTCAAGAAGGGCAATCGCGCACATGCCGTGGCGGCCTCCCTCCTCATTCATGCGAACTTCGATTTCGGATTGGCCAGGCACGAAAATGGTTACAACACCATCAGTTGCCTTCCAGTTCGGAGCGCCGTCGTAGATGAACGCGAAAATCAGGATGCGTTCGATCTTGTTCCACTGTTGCCCATTGATGCGAAGCCACTCGCCATCGGCAACCGAGCCGGTACGGTCATCTCCCATGAGCTGGATGTACGGTTCCTCGCGCAGATCGCCGAAGCGCTTGCCGAGCGCCTGCACGGCCCCTTTGAATCCGTCCTGCATTTCGAACAGGCAACCCAGGTCCAGGTCGATGGCACCGCGTTTTCCCAGGAAGCCGCCGAGCAGGCCACTCGTACCCTGGTTCCAGTTCAGGTTCACCTTGATTTCACCGAAGCCGGCAGCGGTCTTCTCCAGACTGATGCTGGGGCGCGATTTGTCGAGCGTGATTTTGCTGAGCCGGATCGTGGACGTCGGCGCGCCAGGCGGTACCGGTGCGAGCGCCGGCGCCGGTACGGGAGGGCTCTGCGTCGGGCTATCGGAAGGCGTGGCAATGTCGACTCCGAAGTGCTTTGCCAGCGGCTCCAGGCCGCCTGCAAAGCCTTGTGCGACACAGCGGAACTTCCACGCGTCCTGACGCCGGTAAAACTCCCCGAGGATCAGCGCAGTCTCGTTCATCCCGGCAGTCGGAATCCGCGCTTCGATCCCTCCCGTAACGGCCACTGCCAGCATCGAAACGCTGTCGAAGGTCGCCTTGTTCTCATGGATGGTCGCGGTGAGCGCGACTTTCTCGACGGCAGGGTCGATCCGCCCGAGATCCACGGTGAACGTTGCCCGGCCGGTCGTGGTGGTGGTCAACTGAACCGCGCCACCCAGGACACTGGTTTGGCCGTAGAAGCACATGTCGCCATCGCCTCGGACTTTCGCGGCGGAGGTGAGCGCAAATGCAGAGATGTCGATCTCGGCGCCTGGAATCGGAGCGTAGCTGATGTCCACACGCAATTGACCGGTGGCAACCGGCGCATTTCCCCCAGGGACCAGTGTCGTCATGCTCGCACCGCCTGAATCGCCAGATTGACGAGATCGTCCGCGGTGCGGCCGTGGGTGGACTGGCCGATCGCCTTGAATTCCCAGCCGCCGCCGCCACGGCTGAGGCTAGCCATTACAACACCGGTGTGGCGACCTTTCTCCGCCAGGTTGAAGCGCGCCAGCTCCTGGTTCTTCGAGCCGTCGAGGATGCGGCAGTAGGCGTTTTCGACTTGGTCGAACGTCTGACCGCGGAAGCTGTTCACGGTGAACACCAGGTGCTGGACGGTGCCCGGCAGGCGCTGCAGGTCGACGTGGATGGTTTCATCGTCGCCATCACCTTCACCCGTCAGGTTGTCGCCGGAGTGCTCGATGGCACCGTCCTTGGATTCCAGTTGTCGGAACCAGACCAGATCGACGGATTTCATGTCGCCGTCCAGCAGGATGCAGGAAGCATCGAGGTCGATGTCGTTGCTGCCGCCACCCAGCATCTTGGAGAAGAAGCCGCCGGACTTTACCGGGTCCCAACCCAGGCCCAGACTGATCGAGGTCAAGCCACGGCCGGCGGTTTTTTCCAGCGAGATGCTCTGATTCTTGCTCAGGGTGAGTGCCATCTTTACGCTCCTTGTTGATCGTCAGTGTTCAGTGTTCGTTTGAGGGATCGGACGGAGTCACAATCCCGAGTTCCCGGCTTTGCTGAACCGCGAGCGGGATTGCCGCCACACGGGGAAAGAGTCGCCATGACTCGTCTTGCGCGGCAGCCGCTTACTCATGGTCCGGATGCAAGTCGCCGCTGCTGCTCGGCCGACATCGGGTCGGCGGACAGTAGGCCGTGTTCCTTTGGGGGCAGCCTCACGCATTTCCACGCTCATCAGCCGGCCTTCGCCAGTCGGACGCCGTGTTCGCTGCTACTCGGGGCGGTGGGCTTCACCCCATGCCATTTGGCACGTTCAAGGATGTTGACCGCCCACTTGTAGTGGGTTGCCGGCTCACACATCGCGTCGTTGTGCTTGAAAACGGCAGGGGCCGCATCGTTGACGATCAGCCTGGCGCAGTTGAAGTCCTCGAGGCTCACGCGCAGCGCCTCCTGAATGATGCGGATCTGGCTCGGGTGAATGGCCGTCTTCCCTACCAGGCCATGAGCGATGTCCAGTTCCAACTCCTCGTTCAGGAGATGGGGCGTGGCGAGTTGCTCGAAGACGGGCGCGGTCAGGGCAAATCCCTGGGCCCCCATGATTCCGGCAAGCATGGGAATCACGTAGCTGAGGGGCGTGCTGTAGAGCGTGGTGGCCGGATTGCGCCGCAGACCAAGACAACCCATCAGGTCGTTGCCGCCGATTCGCAGCGCGATGATGCGTCGGTTCAAGTTGGCCTTCAGGGCCGAGCCAAGCTCTACCATTGCGCCCGGGTCATAGACGTCGGCCGTCTCCAGGGTAGGCATGAGGTACAGGCCAGGATGACTGACCGCGTTCTCCCACGACGAAAGGGATTGCAGGGTCAACTTGGGTACGACGAACCCATCGACGTGCTTCATCAGCGGCCAGTCGTTCAGCACCGCGGCCATCGCGGCATCACGTGGCCGAACGAACAACAAGGGACCGGATTCGACGCGCCCTCCCCGGGCATCGATATTCATGAGGAGCGCCCGCAGGTTCACCAGCGCGCTTTCGACGTCGATTGCCGCCACCGCGTCTTCCAGACAGACCACCAGCGAGCGCAGCTCCGGGAGCCTGGTGCCGGAAACCACATCCAGAATGTCGCTGCGGGTGGCCGGCATGTACAGAGTTGCGCCGAGGGCGAACGGAGAGATGGTATTAATCAATTCGCATTCCGAATGATTGTTGCCGCGCGGTACGGACCCAGATCGGCGCCGGCTTCCTCTACGGTCACGCCCGCGCGTTCGGTGAGGTGCAGCAGCAACTGAACGTCGCTGTCATTGCGGTCACGTACCAGTACGCGATCCGGCACACGGCGCAGGACCGCTCGGGTTGCCTCGGCGATACCCGGTTTCACGCGGTTCAGGTTGCCGATGTCGAAGCGGGTTGCCAACGCGGACACCACGTCGTCCGCGGACGCCTGGAGCGTCAGTCGCTGATCGTTGGTCCAAGGAGCGGCAGGTCGAGCGTCTGCCAGTTCCCGACGTTCGGCGTCGATCCTGTCGATGAACTCGCGTGTTACATCGTGTTCGCGCAGGTGTTCGTAGACCACGCAACCATGCAGGCCGCCTTGAGTCGGCCAGATGGTGCGGGACACCAGCCCGGAAACGGTTGCACCGAGAATGCCGGACGGAATTGTCCAGTCTTTCGCGGAGGCAGCCAGCCACGCGCGGCCGCACGGATCTGCCAGAACCACGAGGCGCGGACCTTCAGGGAAACGCGTGTCGTCCGCCAGGGTCCGTGCGAGTTCGCCGGAAATGGCACCTTTGCCGGTCCAGCCATCTACGAAGACGATGTTTTCCGCGCCATGCAACCGGACGATGGCTTCCAGGGCAACCGTGTCGATTCCGCGATCGCGAATGATACTGATCCCGTAGTGGCGGGCGTCGCGCCCCATCTCCACGAGTGCCCGGCGCAGCAGCACGCCAAGCGGCAGGCCAGCGCGAACAAATGAGACCAGCGCGATGTCCGGCCCGGTGTAAGCGGCACTCAGTGCCATCGCCAGGGACTGCACATCCGAAGCCATGCGGGCGCCGTTCTGCACCAGCGCGCGGGCGTAAAGGCTCTTGTGCACGTCGGTGGGCGCCTGCTCGAGGCCGATCATTTCCGAGTAGTGTTTTTGATTCGACTGAATCAGACGCTCCTTCTCCTCGACGTCGGTGACGCTCATCCGCACGTGTCGCAGAAGAAAGTGCACGTCTTCGGGGGCATAGCTGCCGCTGCCGACGGTGTTCAGGCTCGCGAGGCGATTACCCATGGATCGTCCCCGTCACCCAATTCGCAAGCTGGCTGCGCGCCGGTGTCGCCCACATGTGGCAGAGGTCCATGTACCCCAGATCGGTGATGCTGTCGCCGAAGCCCAGGACCGGTCGCTCGCCGTGGATCTCACGGTCGCGGCGCAACCACTCCTGAACGGCGGCGCGCTTGGCCAGCCCCGTTGGCAGGAAGGCGAGGTTGTTGCCGTTGGCGTGAACGTGCATGCCGTCCACCATGCGCCGGGACCGAACTTCGGCCAGCACTTCGGCGAGCACCGAGTCGTCGGACTCGTTGTGCTTGACCACCACGTAGTGGCGCAAGCCTTCTTCTTCCACCACCCAGCCGCGGAGTGAGTAGCCGAGTTTCCTGCCGATCTCCAGCGTGGCCTCGCTCAGTGCCGGCAGTCGGTCATGAACGCTCCGGAGGACCTCGACCATTCGCCCGTGCCAGCTTCGATCGAGTAACCCGTCGGGACGGAGCATGACGCCCCCATGCGAGCAGATTGCGCCTTCGGTGAAGGGAAGCATGACGCGGCCGTATGCCTCCACGCTGCGCGCGGTGACCGGAACGACGTCGGCGGTGGCGAGCAACCACGTGATGAACGCGTGCTGGGCCGGGTCCATGAAGCCGTTTGGCTGACCGTGCACGTCCAGCGTGGCCGCGGTTCGCGGGACGCCTTCCGTCATCTTGCGGGCGGTCTGGAACAGGGTGTCGTCGAGGTCGACGAATGCCAGGGGGCGATTACCGCTCATCGACAATCACCTCTGCTTTCAGTGCGTCGACGAGTTCTGCAGGTAGTGCCTGAGAGGGGGTTTCCGTGCAGATCAGGACCCGGTCGAACTGGCCGGGCTTCACGTTGTAGAGAAAGTTCGGAATACAGAGGCCGTAGTTGTCGGGGAACGACAGCGCGTGCTCGATGGCATGGCCCAGAGCGATGGGGGACCGTGTGGTCGAGCTGAAGTGGACATCCGCGCCAGATCGCTCCAGGCGTTCCGCCAGCAGAAAAGGACGCCAGACGAACTCGCCGGTACCTACGACAATGACTTTCTCGCCGGGCTGGACCTGAACCGCCGGCGCGAGCGTGTCGTCCACATCCCGAACGCCCAGGCGTCCCCAGTCATTGCGGGGCGAGAGAGGCCATTCGCTCATGGAAACGGCGCCGACGTTCGGCATATCCGGGAGGGGCGCGGACTGATCCTCGTGGAACTGGTAGGAGCCGGTCAGCAGCGATACCGCGGTGACCTGTTCCCCGATGGCGTGACGAGTGGCACCGGCAGTCCAGTCCGTCAGGACGCACGTGACTACTCGCTGGACGTTGCTCAGACCTGCTTCGACCAGCGCGCGGTGCAGGTTCAGGAAGGTCTTGCCGGTGGAGGCTTCGTCATCCACGAGGATCAGCGATCGAGCCTTCAGCATCAGGTCACGAATCTCGGGATCGACCGGCAAGTGGATCAGATGAGCGCTCGCATGGCTGTGTTCTTCCTCGAATCGAGCAAAGACGCTGGTACCCAGCGGATGACGAGTACTGGTGAGGTACACGCTGTCAGGGCGGCCCGCACGATAGGCGCGGTGCACGCCGGCACCGAGGCCCACCGCGGTTTCGGCCATGCCGATCACCAGTACCGGTCCGGGCAGGTCCGCAGGAATTCCGGCCGCCAGGCGCTCGAAGCTGGCCGCCATGATCGACGGGCGCACCGGGATGTGACGGCCCAGGACCTTGGATACGAAGAGGAATGCTCGCTTGGGATTCCGGCGCTCTGCGAAACCGAACAGGTTCGCAGGGGGCAGGGCGGCGGCGTCGACTTTGATTTCGAGCAGCCCCCGCTTGAGTTGGGCGCGCAGGCACGTTGGTCCTACGTGGCTTTCCATGAACAGCATCCTCGTTTAGCGTGGCTCGAAGATCCACGACGACCGCCTGCGCCTGATGCGCAGTCGTTCAAGCCGCGTTCGCGCCGAGCGCCGGCACCCTCGGTCCGGCATCCCGAAACCTTTCAAAATGAAATTGAATCGTATCAAATTTGAAAGGTTAGTGGGTGTCCGCTTGTACCGATATCGCGATGGTTTTCGTTTTTCGGTTTTGTCAGAGAGGAGGGGCTTTGCGGGCCTGGTGTGGCCTGATGACGACGGTCAGCCGTTCGACCAAAGCCGATGCGGTGAGCGCGGTCCCGTGAAAGCGGTGAGGAGGAGGGAGGAAGGGGGAGGTGAGGAGGGGGCGAGATGACGCGGGCACGACGGAGAGAGAGGGACGCCGGCCCGCGTCGGACCGCCCGGTTCCGGGCGGTCAGTCAGGGCCTGTCACCGAAGTGGCAGGCCCTGAACCGTCAGACGGCGAGGCAGAGGTACTTGATCACGACGTAGTCGTCGATGCCGTAGTGCGAGCCTTCGCGGCCGAGGCCCGATTGCTTCACGCCACCGAACGGCGCGACTTCGTTCGAGATCAGGCCCGTGTTCACGCCGACCATCCCGTATTCGAGTGCTTCCGCAACCTTCCACACGCGGCCGATGTCGCGGCTGTAGAAGTACGCGGCGAGGCCGAACTCGGTGTCGTTCGCGAGGCGGATCACTTCGTCGTCGCTGCTGAACTTGAACAGCGGCGCGAGCGGCCCGAACGTCTCGTCCTTCGCGACCTTCATCGCCGACGTGACACCCGTCAGCACGGTCGGCTCGAAGAAGCCGTGGCCGAGCGCGTGGCGCTTGCCGCCCGTCACGACGGTCGCGCCCTTCGCGAGCGCGTCCTCGATATGCGCCTCGACCTTCAGCACCGCGGCTTCGTTGATCAGCGGACCTTGCGTGACGCCCGGCTCCGTACCGCGGCCCACCTTCAGCTGGCCGACGGCCGCCGCGAGCTTCTGCGCGAACTGGTCGTACACGGCTTCGTGCACGTAGAAGCGGTTCGTGCACACGCAGGTCTGGCCGCTGTTGCGGTACTTCGATGCGATCGCGCCCTGCACGGCCGCGTCGAGATCGGCGTCGTCGAACACGATGAACGGGGCATTGCCGCCGAGCTCCAGCGACACCTTCTTGACCGTCGCCGCGCACTGCGACATCAGCAGGCGGCCGACCGGCGTCGAGCCGGTGAACGACAGCTTGCGCACGATCGGGTTCGACGTCAGTTCGCCGCCGATCGCCTTCGGGTCGCCCGTGACGACGCTGAACACGCCGGCCGGCACGCCCGCGCGCTCGGCCAGCACGGCCATCGCGAGCGCGGAGAACGGCGTCGCCTCGGCCGGCTTCACGACGATCGGGCAGCCTGCCGCGAGTGCCGGGCCGACCTTGCGCGTGATCATCGCCGCCGGGAAGTTCCACGGCGTGATCGCCGCGCACACGCCGATCGCTTCCTTCGTCACGACGATGCGCTTGTCGCTCGCCGGCGTCGGGATCGTGTCGCCGTACACGCGCTTGCCTTCTTCCGCGAACCATTCGAGGAACGATGCGGCATAGCCGATCTCGCCCTTCGCTTCGGCCAGCGACTTGCCCTGTTCGGTCGTCAGGATCAGCGCGAGGTCATCGGCGTTTTCCATCATCAGGTCGTGCCACTTGCGCAGGACGACCGCGCGTTCCTTCGCGGTCTTCTTGCGCCACGCCGGCCATGCGGCGTTCGCGGCTTCGATCGCGTGACGCGTTTCGGCCGTGCCCATCGCCGGCACGGTGCCGAGCAGCCCGCCCGTCGCCGGGTTGCGGACCTCGAACGTCTCGCCGTTCGTCGCGCCTTGCCATTCGCCGTTGACGTACGCCTGCTGGCGGAACAGCGACGGGTCTTTCAGTGCCAGGGTTTCCTGAACAGTGCTCATATGAATCACCTGCTTCGAAAAGGACGGATGAAACGGCCGCCGCCGTCATGAAGACGGCGGCGGCGCATTCAATGGATGAAGTCGACGGGAACTCAGGCCGGCACGCCGACCGTTTCCTTCAGCACTTCCTCGAGGATCACGAGCGCTTCGTCGAACACGGCTTGCGTGATCGTCAGCGGGAACAGGAAGCGCACGACGTTCGAGTACACGCCGCACACGAGCAGCAGCAGGCCGCGCTCGAGCGCACGCGTCTGCACGCGCTTCGTGAATTCAGCATCCGGCTCGCCCGAACCCGGCTTCAGGAACTCGACCGCGATCATCGCGCCCGGGCCGCGCACGTCGGCGATCTGCGGCACGTCGGCCTGCAGTGCGTTCAGCTTCGCCTTCAGCACGTCGCCGAGTTGCGTCGCGCGCTCGCACAGCTTCTCTTCCTCGATGATCTCGAGCACCGCGTGTGCCGATGCGACGGCCAGCGGGTTGCCCGCGTACGTGCCGCCGAGGCCGCCAGGCGCTGCCGCGTCCATCACGTCCGCACGGCCGACGACGCCCGACAGCGGCATGCCGCCCGCGAGGCTCTTCGCCATCGTGATCAGGTCGGCCAGCACGTCGTAGTGCTGCATTGCAAACAGCTTGCCGGTACGCGCGAAGCCCGTCTGGACTTCGTCGGCGATCAGCAGGATGCCGTGCTCGTTACAGATCTTGCGCAACGCGCGTACGAACTCGGCCGGCGCTGCGTAGAAGCCGCCTTCGCCCTGGACCGGTTCGAAGATGATCGCGGCGACGCGCTTCGGATCGATGTCGGCCTTGAACAGCATCTCGATCGCCTTGATCGAGTCGGCGGTCGTCACGCCATGCACGGCGTTCGGGTACGGGGCGTGGAACACGTCGCCCGGGAACGGGCCGAAGTTCAGCTTGTACGGAGCGACCTTGCCGGTCAGCGCCATGCCCATCATCGTGCGGCCGTGGAAGCCGCCCGAGAACGCGATGACGCCTGGCCGGCCGGTGGCTGCACGCGCGATCTTGATCGCGTTCTCGACGGCTTCGGCGCCGGTCGTGAAGAACGCGGTCTTCTTCGGGAAATCGCCCGGCGCACGTTCGTTGATCTTTTCAGCCAGCTCGACGTACGACGCGTACGGGACGATCTGGTAAGCGGTGTGCGTGAAGTTGTTCAGTTGATCCGCGATCGCCTTGACGATCTTCGGGTGGCGGTGGCCGGTGTTCAGTACCGCGATGCCGGCGGCGAAATCGATGAAGCGGCGGCCTTCGACATCCCACAGTTCCGCGTTCTCGGCGCGGGCTGCGTAGAAATCGCACATCACGCCGACGCCGCGCGGGGTGGCGGCGTTCTTGCGGGCCTGCAGGTCGGCATTCTTCACGGTCATCTCCTTGATGTTCTTTCCGGTGGGTAGAAAATCGGGCGCTTCGACAGCCCATGGAGGCGACTATAATCACATTTGGCTCTGACAATCAGAGCCATTTCAATAAATATTCAGGAGCCAATCATGCGCGCGAGCGTGTTGTCGGACTGGCTGGCGCAGCGCCTCGTGCGCGGCGGCGAACAGCCGATCTACCGGCAGCTTCACCGGCTGCTGCAACAGGCGATCCTGTCGCGTGAACTGCCGGCCGGCACGCGCGTGCCGTCGTCGCGGCTCCTGGCCGCCGAGCTCGGGATCGCGCGCAACACGGTCACGCAGGTTTACGAACAGCTTGCACTCGAAGGCTACGTGAACTCGGCGACCGGCCGCGGCACGTTCGTCGCCGACAGCGCGCCGGACGAGATCGTCGGTGCGCCGCCCGACGCGGCCGCCGCCACGCGTCCGGCGCTCGTGCAGCCGTCCGCGCGGCGGCTGTCCGCGCGCGGCACGCGCCTCGTCGAAGGCGCCGGTGTATCGAAACGGCAGGGCGGCGCGTTCATGCCGGGCGTGCCCGATGTGTCGCGATTTCCGGCGCGCGTGTGGACGCGGTTGCACAACAAATACTGGCGGCGGCTGCGTCCCGACCTGCTGACCTACGCGCCGGGCGGCGGGCTCGCGCTGCTGCGCGAGGCGCTGGCCGATTACCTGCGCACGTCGCGCTCGGTGCGCTGCACGCCCGAGCAGATCGTGATCACGACCGGGATCCACCAGTCGATCGACCTCGCGGTGCGGCTGCTGACCGACCCGGGCGACGCGATCTGGACCGAGGATCCGTGCTATTGGGGCGTGCGCAGCGTACTGAACGTGTCGGGGCTGACGACGCGGCCGATCCCGGTCGACGACGAAGGCATCGCGCCGTCGGCCGCCGATCTCGCCGAACCGCCGAAGCTGATGCTCGTCACGCCGTCGCACCAGTATCCGCTCGGGATGGTGATGAGCCTCGCGCGGCGGCGGATGCTGCTCGAATACGCGCGCCAGCACGGCTGCTGGATCATCGAGGACGACTACGACAGCGAATTCCGCTACGGCAGCCGGCCGCTCGCGTCGCTGCAGGGTCTCGATACGGCCGGGCAGGTGATCTATGTCGGCAGTTTCGGCAAGACGCTGTTCCCCGGGCTGCGGGTCGGCTATCTGGTCGCGCCGGAGGCGCTCGCGGAAAGTTTCGCGACCGCGAGCGCCGAGCTGTATCGCGAAGGGCAGTTGCTGCAACAGGCCGTGCTGGCCGAATTCATCGCGGAAGGGCACTTCGTGTCGCATATCCGCAAGATGCGCACGCTGTACGGGCAGCGGCGCGAGGTGCTGCTCGACGCGGTCGCGCAACGCTATGGCGACACGCTGCACGCGCTCGGCAGCGATGCGGGGCTGCATCTGGTCACGCAGTTGCCGGACGGCGTCGACGATCGCGCGGTCGCGCAGGCCGCGCTCGAACGCAACATCGTCGTGCGGCCGTTGTCGGGCTATTACGCGGATCGCGAACGTGCGGCGTCGGGGTTGTTGCTCGGTTATGCGTGCGTGCCGGAGGACGAGATCGCGACCGCGTTCGCGACGCTCGCCGAGGCGATCGACGAGCGGGCGTTTGGCAAGGCGGTTGAGCTGGCTTGAGCAGCGCTTCCGGTCACGGCATGGTGTTACGACACTCGCCGCGGCCATCGAGACTGGACGGCGTCATGCGCTCTCGACGGCTGAGAGCGCATGCGCGTCCTGCAGATCCTGCCGCGAACCTCAATACCCGATCCACACAGCGAACGTCAGTACGACGCACGACAGTGCGAGCAGCGTCAGGAACAGCGGCAGCACGAAGCGGATCCATGCGCCGAAATCGACGCGTGCCGTTGCCAGATACGCGAGCAGCATCCCCGACGTCGGCGTGACGAGGTTCGTCAGCCCGCCGCCGAGCACGAACGCAAGCACCGACGTCTGGCCGCTCACGCCCGAGAGCTGCGCGATCGGCCCGATGATCGGCATGCTGACCGCGGCCTTGCCCGACACCGACGGAATGAACACGTCGAGCACCATCTGCACACCCATCAGCCCGTTCGCGACCCACACCGGCGATTGCCCGTCCGCGAGGCGCGTGAAGAAGTTGATCAGCGTGTCGAGCACGAGGCTGTTCTGCAACAGCAGTTCGACGGACGCCGCGAGCCCCATCAACAGCGCGGCGAGGATCATGTTCTTCATCCCGTCGACGAACGCATCGGCCGCACTGCGCGAATCGAGCCCGCCGATGACGGCCGTCGCGATGCTCACGGCCGTGTAGAACGCCGCCAGCTCGACGTTGCCCCACTTCAGTTCGCGCGTGCCGTAGATCAGCATCGCGACCGCCGCGGCGAACACGACCAGCGTTGCCTTGTGACGCAGCGACAGCTTCGCGGCTGCGTGCGCGGCATGGCCCGCGGCGGTCTGCCCGGCCTGATAGCCGGTGTTGCGCACATGGCGCAGCAGGTACAGGATGCCGATCGTCAGGAATACGACGAATACGGCTGCGCGCAGCGCGACGCCGCTGAACAACGGCACGCCGACCAGTGGCTGCGCGACGGCGAGTGCGAGCGGGTTAGTGACCGACGCGATATAGCCGATCTTCGCGGCGAGCGCGACGAGCGCGACCGCGAACAGGTCGGACAGACCCAGGCGCCGCGCGATCACGACCACCATCGGAATGATCACGAGGTACTCGGAGATGAAGCCGAGCAGCGTGCTGCCGAGCCCGATCAGGATCATCAGCATCGGTGTCAGCAGGTACGCATTGTTGCCGGTGAGCTGCAGCAGCCGGTCGATGCCGGCGTCGACTACGCCGGTGCGGCGCATCACGCCGAACATCCCGCCGACGAACATCACCATCACGATCAGCGGCGCGTTCTTCAGCAGCCCTTGCGGCACCGCGACGAACGCCGAGACCAGGCTTGCCGGCAGCGCCTGCGCGGACGTGCTGTGGCTGACGGCCGGCGCGACGAGCGTTGAGAGGGCGGTCGTCTTCGGCACTACGTGATAGGTGCCCGGCACGACGAGCCGGCCGTTGCGCGCGAACTGGCCCGAGTCGACGAGCCACGTGAGTGCGATCGCGGCGGCGAGCACCCACAGCATCATCACGACGGGGTGCAGCATCTTGCCGTGCGGATGCGGCGCGTGACCGGCGGGCGCCGCCGGATCGTCGGCCGCGAGCGCGGGTGTGTCGGCGCCGTGCGCGGCGGCCGGGTTCGGGGAAGAGGCGGACATCGGATCCTCGTCGAAGAAGAAGTGGCCCGTCAGGCCGGTTGCAGCGCGGCGCGCGCCGGGACGTAGCCGAGTTCGGCGGAAATGGCGAGGCTGCACGCCTGCAGGCGTTCGAGATAGTCGGGAATGTCGGCGTGGCTCACGCGCACCTCGGGCCCCGTCACGCTGACCGACGCGACTGTCGCGCCCGTGAGGTCGCGCACCGGCACCGCGATCCCGACCGCGCCGGGCGTCACCTCGCCGCTGCTCACCGCGTAGCCCTTGCGGGCGACCGCGTCGAGTTCGCCGGCGAGCTTCGCCGGGTCGTCGGCCTGCCCGTTTCGGCGCAGTTGCGCGAGATATTCGTCGCGCACCGCGTCGGGCGCGAACGCGAGCAGCACCTTCCCCGACGCGCCGAAATTGATCGGTCGGCGATTGCCGACCGCGCCGACGGTGCGCACCGCGTGCGTCGTCTCGCAACGCGCGACGCATACCGATTCGAGCCCTTCGCGTACGCGCAGCACGATGGTCTCGTTGATCGCCTGGTTGAGCGCGAGCATGTGCCGGTGTGCGGCGCGCACGAGCGCGTTCTGCTGCGACGCGGCCACGCCGATCACGAACGCCTGCGGACCGAGCGCATAGGTGGACGTGCGCGGGTCCTGCACGACGAAGCGGTGCAGTTCGAGCGTGCACAGCATCCGGTACGTGCGCGACTTGTTGATGCCGAGTTGCGAGGCGAGCTCGGTCACGCCGAGGTTCGGATGCTCGGCCACGTAGGTCAGCAGCTTCAGCGCGCTGTCGACGGCGTCGACGATGTAGGTCGTCATGCGGTGTCTCCTTGCGACGCGATGCGCGTGCGGACGTAGTCGGCGAGTGCATCGAGATACGCGTCGATCGAGCGCTTCAGCGCGGCGAAGCCCGCATGTTTCGCGAACGCGGCCTCGTCCATGTACAGCGCGCGGTTGAATTCGATCTGGATGCTGTGGCGCTGCCGCGTGGGATCGGCGAGCGCGGTCAGCAGGTCGCCGCCCTGGTACGGGTCGTTGACCTGTACGCGATAGCCGGCGCCGGTGAACCACTGCGCGGTCCACGCGGTGAAGGCCGGGTCGGCGGTCGTGCCGCGCCGGTCGCTGACGACGACGTCCGGCCGCAGCGCGCCCGCGTCGACGTTCATCGCGTTGCCGCGCGACTTCATCGAATGGCAGTCGATGTGCCACAGCGCGCCGTGCGCGGCATGCAGCGGCTCGGCGATGCCGGCGAGCGCGTGGCGGTACGGCAGGTAGTACGCGTCGATCCGGTGGCGTACCTCCGCGAGCGACAGCTTGCGGTCGTACAGCGGCACGCCGGGCAGCGCGTCGCGCCGGATCAGCCCCATCCCGCGCTGCGTGTACGGCTGCGGCGACAGCGGCTCGGGCCACGGCTCGGCGAGCAGCATCGCGTCGATGTCGGTTTCCGCACGGTTCGGATCGATGTACGCGCGCGGAAACGTCGCGCCGAGCAGCGTGCCGCCGCGCGCAGGGGCGCCGGCCCACAGTTCGTCGATGTACGCGTCCCACGTGGTGCGGATCGCGTCGTCGGGCGCGACCGTGGCGAAATCCGGCGGATACGCGATGCCGCTGTGCGGCGAGTCGACGACGATCGGCAGGGCGGGCACCGTCGGCGTCGTGACGAAATACGCGGGCGATGCGTCGGCAGTCGCGTTGTTGCAATTAAACGTCAGCATGGGGATCAGGTTCTTTACCTAGTTTCTCGAGGCGTCTCGTTATTTGGTTTTAATCATTAAAACAACGTATCAATATTTCACAACGACTGAAAATCGCGGTCAAGGGCTTTTTGCGATACCGGGATTACGTGCCGAGATCGGCCTGTAATGCCCGTTGTTATTGGGCCTGTTTCATTCCTCGAAACACCTGATGATTCAGGGGCATTGGACTCCCGTGTGCGTTTTTTTGCATCGCTTGACGCTTCAAATCGCCGAATTCGACAATGAATAAGACGATGTTTTATTCAATAAAACACGTTTCGAGCGAAATAAATCGCTCACCATATTCAATCGACAAAAGGGGTCGGAGATGAAGCGGAAAGGGATGGCAGTCGCGCTGGCGGGTATCGCAATGGCGGCGGGTGCGACGCAAGCACGGGCGCAATCGAGCGTGACGCTGTATGGCGTGGTCGATTCGGGGATCACGTACACGAACAACCAGAACGGCCACGCTGCATGGCAGGCGACCGGCGGCAACGAGCAGGGCACGCGTTTCGGGCTGCTCGGCAAGGAGGACCTCGGCGGCGGCACGCGCGCGGTGTTCCGGCTCGAGAACGGCTTCAACATCGAGAGCGGTGCCGCGAGCCAGGGCGGCCGGCTGTTCGGGCGCCGGGCGTACGTCGGGCTGGAAAACGACCGCTGGGGCACGCTGACGATGGGCCGCCAGTACAACGCGGCGCAGGAAGTGCTGGAGCCGCTGCAGATCGGCGCGACCACCGCGCTCACGCAGTACGCGCTGCATCCGTTCGACACCGACGACCTGAACAACACGTTCCGCACCAACAACTCGGTGCAGTACCAGACGCCCACGTGGTACGGGCTGCGCGCGGTCGGCCTGTACGGTTTCTCGAATTCGACGTCGTTCGCGCAAAACCGCGTGTGGAGCCTCGGCGCGAGCTACGAGAACGGGCCGCTGCAACTCGGCGCGGCGTACGTGCGCGTCGATCATCCGGCGCTCGATACGACCGGCGCGGCGGCCTCCGACAACTACTACACGTTCATCAAGGGCGTGACGCGCCAGCAGATCTGGGGCGCGGGCGGCGCGTATGCGTGGGGCGCCGCGACGTTCGGGCTGCTGTACACGAGCTCGCTGTTCAACCTGCAGACGGGCGGCGCGATGCGCTTCAACAACTACGAGGGCAGTGTGCGCTACCTGATGACGCCCGCATTGCAGTTCGCGCTCGGCGAAACCTACACGCAGGTGCTCGCGTCGCAGGGGCCGAAGCCGAGTTCGCACTACCTGCAGACGAGCGTCGGCGCGCAGTATTTCCTGTCGAAGCGCACCGATATCTACGTGAATGCGTTCTACCAGCGCGCGTCGTCGAACGCGGTGGCCGCGATAGAAGGGATCTCGAATCCGTCGAGCACACGCACGCAGATCGTCGCGGTGACGGGTATCCGCCACAAGTTCTGACGCGGCGGCAGGTTGCGGGCGGGGTGCTTTCTGCTTACAGCCGGATCAGCGCCGCGCCCGCGACCACCAGCGCGCACGCGGCGAGCCGCTGCGCGCCGGGCCGCTCGCGCATCACGAGCCAGCCGATCGCGACCGCGAAGATCGAGCTGGTTTCGCGCAGCGCCGACACCGTCCCGACCGGCAAGTACCGGTACGCGAGGATCACGATCCCGTATGCGGCGAGCGAGATCGTGCCGGCGATCGCGCCCTGCGTGAGTGCCGTGCGCGAGCCGAGCACCGCGCGCGGGCCGCCTCGCACCGCGCAGACCAGCACGAACTGCGGCACGCTCCACAGCACGTACACCCACGCGATGTAGCCGAGCGCGCTGCCGGACACGCGCGAGCCGATGCCGTCGCAGATCGAATACGCGGCGATGAACACGCCCGTGAGCAGCGCAAACGGCACGCCTTCGCCGGAGAACCGGAAGCCGCGCCGCAGCGCGAGCGACATGATGCCGAACGACACGAGCGCGATGCCCGCGAAGCCGAGCGGCGTCGGCTGTTCGTGGAGGAATGCGAGCGCCAGCACCGACACGAGCAGCGGCGAAATCCCGCGCGCGATCGGATAGATCTGCCCGAACTCGCCGCTGCGGTACGCGCGCGCCAGCGTGAAGCAGTACGCAACCTCGAGCGCGGCCGACCCGGCGATATACGGCCACGCGGCGGGCGCCGGCGCAGGCAGCAGCACGGCGCCGGCGACGCCGAACACGAAATACGGCAGTGACATCGTGCCGAGCTGTACGAGCCGGTCTTCGCTGACGTGGAGGAAGGCATTCCAGATCGCGTGCAGCAACGCGGAGCACAGCACGAGGCCGATGAAGAGGTGGTCCATGGACGAAGGGGCGGACAAGGGGCGGGAGCGGAGGAGGCGCCGTCATTATGTGGGTATCGGGCGCATTCGCATGGAATTGTCGATAATGACGTGTTGTTATTCACCGGATGCCGACAATGACCGAAGCCACTCAAGCCCAGCCTGCCGTTCCGCGCCTCACTAGCCTGTCGCATGGCGGCGGCTGCGGCTGCAAGATTGCGCCGGGCGTGCTGTCCGAGCTGCTGAAGCGCGCGACGCCGCCCGCGCTGTTCCCGGATCTGCTGGTCGGCACCGAGACGTCCGACGACGCGGCCGTCTACCGCCTCAACGACGAGCAGGCGATCGTCGCGACCACCGACTTCTTCATGCCGATCGTCGACGATCCGTTCGACTTCGGCCGCATCGCCGCGACCAACGCACTGTCCGACGTCTATGCGATGGGCGGCAAGCCGATCCTCGCGCTCGCACTGGTCGGCATGCCGATCAACGTGCTGCCGCACGAGACGATCGCGGCCGTGCTGCGCGGCGGCGAATCGGTGTGCGCGGAGGCTGGCATTCCGGTCGCGGGCGGTCATTCGATCGATTCCGTCGAGCCGATCTACGGGCTCGCGGCGATCGGCGTCGTGCATCCGTCGCGCGTGAAGCGCAATGCGGCCGCACGCGCGGGCGACGTGCTCGTGCTCGGCAAGCCGCTCGGCGTCGGTGTGCTGTCCGCCGCGCTGAAGAAGAACCAGCTCGACGCAGCGGGTTACGCGCAGATGGTCGCGACGACCACCAAGCTGAACCGGCCGGGCGCCGAGCTCGCCGCGCTGCCGGGCGTGCATGCGCTGACCGACGTCACGGGCTTCGGCCTGCTCGGCCATACGCTCGAGCTGGCGCGCGGCGCGCACCTCACCGCGCGCGTGCACTATGCGTCGCTGCCGTGGCTCGCGGGCGTCGAGGCGTTCGTTGCCGACGGCGTGTTCACCGGCGCGTCGGGCCGGTGAACA
>NZ_JAAGPO010000399.1:0-3390 GCF_017104825.1 Burkholderia sp. Ac-20345
TCGGCCCCGGCCGCACAGCCGGTGCGCGGCGTCCGGCTCGCGCTGCTGACGTTCGCGCTATCGCTCGCGACCTTCATCGAGGTGCTCGACTCGACCGTGACGAACGTCGCGGTGCCGGCGATCTCCGGCAGTCTCGGCGTATCGAACAGCCAGGGCACGTGGGTGATCAGCTCGTATTCGGTCGCGGCCGCGATCGCGGTGCCGCTGACGGGCTGGCTCGCGCGCCGTGTCGGGGAGTTGCGGCTGTTCGTCGGCGCGATCCTGCTGTTCACGCTGACGTCGCTGCTGTGCGGGCTCGCGCGCGACCTGCACGTGCTGGTGATCTGCCGCGCGCTGCAGGGGCTGTTTTCCGGGCCGATGGTGCCGCTGTCGCAGACGATCCTGTTGCGCACGTTCCCGCCGGACAAGCGCACGATCGCGCTTGCGCTGTGGGCGATGACGGTGCTGCTCGCGCCGATCTTCGGGCCGGTGGTCGGCGGCTGGATCGTCGACAACTTCTCGTGGCCGTGGATCTTCCTGATCAATTTGCCGATCGGGTTGTTCTCGTTCGCGGTCTGCACCGCGATGCTGCGCCCCGACGCGCAACGTGGCGAGGCCGGCCCGATCGACGTGCCGGGCATCGTACTGCTCGTGATCGGCGTCGGCTCGCTGCAGGCGATGCTCGATCTGGGCCACGATCGCGGCTGGTTCGGCTCGCCGCTGATCGTCACGCTCGCGGTGGTCGCGGGGCTATCGATCGTGTCGCTGCTGATCTGGGAGGCGGGCGAAGCGCATCCCGTCGTCGATCTCAGCCTGTTCCGCGATCGCACGTTCTCGTTCTGCGTGCTGATCATCTCGCTCGGGATGATGAGCTTCTCGGTGGTCGGCGTCGTGTTCCCGCTGTGGATGCAGGCCGTGATGGGCTACAACGCGTTTCACGCGGGGCTCGCGACCGCGTCGCTCGGCGTGCTCGCGCTGGTGTTCTCGATCCTTGTCGGGCTGCATGCGCATCGCTTCGACGCGCGCGTGCTCGCGACCTTCGGCTTCCTCGTATTCGCGGCCGTGCTCGCGTGGGATGCGCAATTCACGCTGAAGATGACGTTCGCGCAGATCGCCGCGCCGGGGCTGATCCAGGGGATCGGGCTGCCGTGCTTCTTCATTCCGCTGACGGCCGCGACGCTGTCGCGCATTCCGGACGACCGGCTTGCCGCCGCATCGAGCCTGTCGAACTTCCTGCGCACGCTGTCGGCCGCGTTCGGCACCGCGATGAGCGTGACGCTGTGGGACAACCGCGCGACCTATCACTACGACGTCGTGTCGCAATCCGTCACGCACGCGTCGGCGAACACGCAGCGTTTCGTGCACACGCTGAACGCGATGGGCGTGGACGGCGTGCGCGAGCTGTCGACGCTGCACCAGGTCGTGATGCAGCAGGCCTACATGATGGCGACCAACGACATGTTCTGGATGGCAAGCATGACGTGTCTCGCACTCGCGGCAATGATGTGGCTGACGCGGCCGAAGCGCGGCGCGGCGGCGTCGTTCGGGCATTGAGGAGAGGAACATGACGACACTCGGCGCACTCGTGATCCTGTATCACCCTAGCGATGCGCAGCTCGACGCGCTCGGCGCATGGCGGCACGCGTGCGACGCGCTGCTCGTCGTCGACAACACGCCGCAGCCCGATGCGCGGGCCCGCGAGCTGTGCGCGCGCGAAGGCATCGCGCTGTTGCATCACGGCAATCGCGGCGGGATCGCGGGGGCGTACAACGCGGGGCTTGCGGTGCTGTTTCGCGACGGCATCGATGCCGTCGCGCTGTTCGACCAGGATTCGTCGGTGCCGGCTGCGTATTTCCCCGCGATGCGCGACGTCTGCGCGGGGCTTGCGGGGCGCGCGTTCCTGGCCGGCCCGCGCATCTTCGACGAGAACGCGCGCAGCTTCCTGCCCGAACTGTCGACCAACGGGATCGGGCTGCGCCGCCTGCGCATCGAGCCGGGCGCGCCGCCGCAGCGCTGCGCGTTCCTGATTTCGTCGGGCTGCGTCGTGTCGCGCGACGCGTTCGACCTGCTCGGCCGCTTCGACGAGACGCTGTTCATCGATCACGTCGATACCGAATACAGCTTCCGCGCGCTGTCGCGCAACGTGCCGCTCTATGTCGTGCCGTCGCTGGTGCTGCCGCACCGGATCGGCGCGAAGCAGCGTCACGCGATCGGCCCTTTTGAAATGACGTCGATGAATCACTCGTGGCAACGGCGCTACTACAGCGCACGCAATGCGGTGCAGCTCGGGATGCAATACGGGCTGCGCTTTCCGGTGGCGATCGTGCCGAACCTGCTGACGGTGTGGCAGGTCGTGCAGATCGCGCTCGTCGAACGCGACAAGCGCGCGAAGCTCGCCGGCATCCTGTTCGGCGTCGCGGACGGCCTGTTCGGCCGGCTCGGCCCGCTCGAACGCACGCGGCCGCGTCTGGCCGCGCGCGCGCAGCGCATTCAGCAGGGATGAGGGGCGCGATGCGGCGAGAGAAACAAGCGGCGGGTGCGGCGCGTGGCGTGAAGGGCGGCTCGATGATGATCGTCGCCACGGCGGTGTCGCTGGCGTTGAGCGGATGCGTGCCGTCGGGCTTCCTGCCGTCGCTGTCGTTGCGCGCGCCGGCCGACGATGCGCTCGCGCACACGGCCGGCCCTGGCGTGAACGGTGCATGGCCCGCGCCAGACTGGGTGAAGCAGTTGAAGGATCCGCAACTCGACGCACTGGTTGCCGAGGCATCGCAAAACAATCCCGACCTGCAGGTCGCGCAGGCGCGGCTGCGAATCGCGCAGGCGCAGCTTCAGCAGTTCGATTCGTTGACGGGGCTGACGGGCACGGCCGGTGCGACGGTCAGCCGTGCGCGGATGCCGAAGCCGGGCAACGACGTTGCCGACGTATCGGTCGGCGGCTATCGCGTACCGGTCGAGATCTTCGGCGATCCGAACACCTCGCCGTCGTCGGTGTTCGTCGGGCTCACTTACCAGCTCGACCTGTGGGGCAAGAACCGCGCCGCGACGAAGAGCCTGATGTCGCTGCGCGAAGCGGCGCGGGTCGAGGCCGAGCAGGTACGGCTCACGCTGGCGGTCGCGATCGTCACCGTGTACTGCCAGCTTGACCAGTCGTACGCGACGCAGGAACTGCTGCAGCAGAAACTGAAGGTCAGCCAGCGCGTGACGACCGTGCTGCGCGAGCGCACAGCGCGCGGGCTCGACAACGCATATGACGCGAGCGACGCATCGATCAAGCGCAGCAAGCTGCTCGCGCAGATCGCGCTGAACGACGAGCAGATCAAGCTCGGGCAACTTCAGCTCGGCGTGCTGTCGGGCCGCGGCCCCGAGCGCGGGCTCGCGCTGCAGCGGCCGCGCGTCGGCGCGTTCGCGGGC
>NZ_JAAGPO010000400.1:0-3385 GCF_017104825.1 Burkholderia sp. Ac-20345
CGACGCGCGACGGCATCGCCCGCATCGTGCTCGTCGGCAACCGTGCGGCGATCCACGCGGCGGCCGCGCGCGACGCGATCGATCTCGACGGCATGACGCTCGTCGATCCGGCCGCCGCCGCGCAACGCGATGCCTATGCCGACACGCTGCATGCGCTGCGCAAGAGCAAGGGCATGACGGCCGACGCCGCGCGCGACGCGGTGCTCGACCCGCTCTGCCACGCGAACCTGATGGTGCGGGTCGGCGACGCGGACGGCTCGGTCGCGGGCGCCGTGCATGCGACGGCCGACGTCGTACGCGCGGCGATCCAGTTGATCGGCGTCGATCCGGCGTTCCGGATCGTGTCGAGCTTCTTCCTGATGATGCTGTGCGAGCCGTTTCACACGATCAAGGGCGGCCTGATCTTCTCCGACTGCGCGCTGGTCGTCGATCCGGACGCCGATCAGCTCGCCGAAATCGCGATGGCGGCCGCCGACAGCGCGCACGCGCTGCTCGGCGAGGAACCGCGCGTCGCGATGCTGTCGTTCTCGACGAGCGGCAGCGCGCATCACGCGGCGGTCGACAAGGTGACGGCCGCAACCGCGCGGGTGCGCGAACTGCGCCCCGCCCTCGCGATAGACGGCGACGTGCAGCTCGACGCGGCGATCGTCGCGGAGATCGCCGAGCGCAAGATCGCGCATTCGCAGGTGGGCGGACACGCGAACGTGCTCGTGTTCCCGAGCCTCGAAGCCGGCAACATCGGCTACAAGCTCGCCGAGCGGATCGGCCGCGCGAAGGCCGTCGGTCCGCTGCTGCAGGGGCTGCGCCGGCCGGCGAACGACCTGTCGCGCGGCTGCAGCGCCGACGACGTGTACCACGTGATCGCGGCGACCACCGTGCAGGCGCAGGCGGCCGCGCAACGCGCCGCAACCGGCGAGGCCGCGCACGCATGACAGCCGACAAACTGGCGATCCTGATCGCGGTGATCGGCGCCGGCAGCTATTTCCAGACCGTCACCGGCTTCGGGCTCGGGATGATCGTGATGGGCGTGACGAGCGGCTTCGGGCTTGCGCCGCTCGCGACCGTCGCCACGCTGATGAGCGTCGTGTCGCTCGCGAACGGCGCGACCGCGCTGCCCGGCCGGCTGCATCACATCGACTGGCGCGCGGTCGGCGCGGCGACGCTCGGCATCCTGCCGTCGGTCGTTGCGGGCGTGCTATTGCTCGAATGCCTGAGCCGCTCGGCGGCCGACCTGCTGCAACTGATCCTCGGCGCGGTCGTGCTGTACGGCGGCCTGAGCGCGGCGCTGCGGCCGACGCCGCTCACCGAGCGCTCGGACAACCGCAGCTTCTTCGTCAGCGGCCTGTTCGGCGGCTTGCTGAGCGGGATGTTCGGCGTGTCGGGGCCGCCGCTGATCTTCCAGTTCTACCGGCAGCCGCTGACGCTCGTGCAGATCCGCTGCGCGCTGATCGTGCTGTTCACGACCACCTCGGCCACGCGCGTGCTGTACAGCGCATGCGAAGGCCAGCTCGATCGCGACATCTGGCTGCTGGCCGCGATCGCGACGCCGGTCGTGATGCTGACGACCGTGGCCGCGCGTCACTACCCGCCGCCGCTGTCGCCGGTCGCGTTGCGCCGGCTCGCGTTCGGCGTGCTGATGGCGATCGGCATCGGGCTGATCGCAACGTCGCTGCCGCCGCTGCTGCGCGGCGTGTGATGCCGCGCGGCGCGGCGCCGCACGCGCGCCGAATCGAACCGCCGTCCGCCCGGCACTCTGCCGGGACGCATACGTATCGCCGCATCCGCATCGAATGCCATCGCCCGCTTCACCGCCGCGCACCGATCCAGCTCGCGATTTCGACGAGCCGCTTCATGTCCGGCGCCGATGCAAGGTCGATCGCGAGCCGGTGCCGGTAGTACGGGCCGAGATCGAGCCCGACGCCGAGCCCGAGGACTTCGACGCGACCGGCCGCCTCCTGGCGCGCGACCACCTGCTTCAAGTGGTTGTCGAGATAGAACGGATCGTTCGCGAGCGCCGTCGCGCCGTCCATCGGGCTGCCGTCCGAGATCACGACGAGGATCTTGCGTGCCTCCGGCCGTGCCGCGAGCCGCGCGCACGCCCATTCGACCGCTTCACCGTCGACGCCTTCGCGGAACAGATCGGCCTTGAACAGCGCGGCGATGCCCGTGCGCGCATGCCGCCAGCGCGTATCCGCGTCCTTGAACACCAGGTGGCCGGCTTCGTTGAGCCGGCCCGGATGGCGCGGCTTGCCGCGCGCGAGCCAGTCCTGCCGCGCGCGGCCGCCGTTCCACGCGAGCGTCGTGAAGCCGAGCACTTCGGTCGCGAGACCGGCGGCATCGCCCGCTCGGGCCAGCGTATCGACCATCAGCGCGACGCCGTCGATCCACGTTTTCATCGACCCCGAGCAGTCGATCAGGAACGCGAGCGCGCAGTCGGCGTGCGGCCGCACGCGTTCGAGCCGGAACAGGCGCCGTTCGGCCGGCGAGCTGACGAGCTGCGCGAGCCGGCGGCCGTCAAGGCGACCATGCTCCTCCCCGAACGACCAGCCGTCGGCCTGCAGCACGACCAGCGCCGCGCGCAGCACGCGTGCGAGCCGCGTGACGTTGATCCGCTGCGCGGCGACATGGCCGTCGAGCCGGTCGCGGTACTCGCGCAGCAGTGCCGCGCGGATCTGCGCTGCCGGCCGTAGCTCGCGGTCGTAGCGCGTCGTATAGGCGCGGTAGACGGCGTCGCCGCCCTGCAGCACGACGCTGTCGCCCGTCTCCACGAGTGCCGGCATATCGATGCCCGACTCGTCGAAATCGACCCACAGCGAGAAATTCGTAAGCGCATCGTCCTGCTCGCGTGCGTCTTCCGTCTCCGTTTCCACGACGGACGCGCGCGCGTCGCGGATCATCTCAGCAATGCGCTTCGCAAGCGCCAGTGCGTGTTCCGCGAATGCACGCTGATCGTGCCGACACCGCTTGAGCCCCGCGAGCTGCACGCCGATCTCGGGCACGATTGCCGCGCGCGACGCTTCGATCAGGTCTTCCGTCTCCTCGAGCACGGGCCAGCCCGTCAGCCGCGACCATGCGATCTGCGCGACCGTGTAGACCAGAATCCCGACATGCGTATCGGCCTGCCCAGACCGGTGAAACGCGCGCGACCAGGTTTCGAAACGATGGCGCAGGTTCTGCACGACGCCGCGCATGGCAGGTGGTGCCAGCGATTCGCAGCGCAGTTGTTCGAGCATTTCGAACAGCATGCGTTCGACCGGATCGTCGCCGGACAACCCGCGATGCAGGTCCGCATCCGAATGCAGGATGCGCAGCGCGGCGCCGTCGGCCGCGCCGCGCCACGACGCGAGATCGTCGTCGGCGGCCGGTGCGCGCAGGTGCGGCGCAG
>NZ_JAAGPO010000401.1:0-3253 GCF_017104825.1 Burkholderia sp. Ac-20345
TCGCGTGCGCGCCGGGACTGTCGGCCGGCAGCGGCGGCATGCCGCCTGCGAGTGCGCCGAACAGCGAGGCCATCCCGTGCCGCACGGCGGCCGCGCGCTGCGCGAGATCTTCCGATTCGGCCTTGCCGAGCGCGAGCAGATCGTCGATACCGTAGATGCCGGCGAACAGCGCGTGCCGCTTGTCGTCGGCGGGCGCCGCCGCGAGGCCGTTGCGCTGCGCGGCGATGACCCGCGCGACGTCGGCCGTGACGCGCGCCACCAGCGCTTCGAGTTTCGCATGCACGTCGCGCGTGCCGAGCAGCATCGACACGAGGCTCAGGCACAGCACGCCGATCGCGACCGTGGAGCCGCGCCCGATCACGTGCTCGAAGGTCAGCTCGGGATGCTGCATCGCGCCGTAGGTTGCGAGGCCGATCGTGTAGCCGGCCACCACGGTGCCCGACGCGCGGAAGTGCCGCAGCAGCGTCATGCCCGCGACGCAGACACCGAGCCAGAACGCGAAGCCGAGGATGAACAGCAGCGGTTGCTGCGCGAAGCAGCCCATCAGCACGAACGCGACGACCATCCCCGCGATCGTGCCGACCACGCGCCATACGCCCTTGCCGATCACGGCGCCCTGAACGGGATTGATCACGAGCAGCACCGTCGACGCCGCCGAGTACGGGGTTTCCAGTTCGAGCAGGTACGCGACACCGAGCGCGAGTGCGGCGGCAATGACCGAGCGCGCGACATACGCGCCGCGCGGCGTGAAGATGTCGATGCGTGCGATCAGCGCCGCGGCCGCGCGATTCAGGCGGCGGGGCGGCGCCGCGACGGCGCGCGTCTGATCTGCTGCTTCATGCACTGCGCTCGCTCCATGAGAAAGGACGAAGCCAGTCTACGGTCGAGCCATGCATGCGGAACAGTGACGTCTTTGCATTCGACGAGTGCGTGCGGCGCATGCGTCATGCGTGCGGCGGATGCAGCGCTGGCTGGCCGATGCACAGTCCGCGCACGACTCGCCGCAACCACTGGTGCGCGGGGTCGCTCTGGAAGCGCGGATGCCACGCCTGCGTGATCAGCACGGTTTCGAGCGGCACGGGCAGTTCGAACGAGCGCACGCCGAGCCCGGCCCGCACCGCGCCGCGCGCGAGATGCTCGGGCAGCGGCAGGATCAGGTCCGACGCCTGCAGCGCGAAGATCGCCGCGTACGGTGTCGGCACGACGAGCAGCACGTGCCGCGCAAGCCCGCGCGCGGTGAGCGCGTCGTCGATCGGCCCCACCGACTTGCCGCGCCGCGATACGCCGATATGCGGCCAGCGCGCGAAGCGCTCGGGCGTGATGTCGTCGTCGAAGATCGGGTGGTCTTGGCGCGCGAGACCGACGAAAGTCGTCGTGAACAGCGGCTGCACGCGAATCTCCGGCCCGAGGCGGCGCGACGCGCTGATGAACAGGTCGATGCGGCCGCTGCGCAACGCGTCGTCGTCCACGTCGTCTTCCTCGGGCATGAAGCGCAGCATCGCGCGCGGCATCCCGCGCGCCATCTCCTCGAGCAGGCGGCTGCTGTGCAGCCCGACGAAGATGTCGTTCGCCCGCACGTTGAACTGCTTGTCGAGCATGCCGAGATCGATTTCCGCGGACGGGGCGAGCAACTGCGACGCGCGCTCCACGGTTTCGCGGACGACACCGCGCAGTTCGAGCGCGCGCGGCGTCGGCACCATCTTGCGGCCGGCCTGCACGAAGATCGGGTCGCCGACCGTTTCGCGGATGCGCGCGAGCGTGCGGCTCATTGCGGGCGGGCTGAGGTTCATGCGGCGTGCGGCGCCGACGACGCTGCCCTCTTCGAGTAGCGCGTCGAGCGAAATCAGCAGGTTCAGGTCGGGTGCCATCGGCTTCTCCGTTTCATCGCGTGCATGCGGCGCAATGGTAGTGCGGGATACGCGCGCGCAGGGTGACTGCAACGCACGCAACGATTGCGTGCGGCATCACGCGTGACGCATGCATCGAGGGTGTTATTGGCCGGTACCGGCATCGGGCGGCAGTGAGCGGACGGCGGCGAACGCGCCGTTCACGTACATCAGCGGGTTCACGTCGTCGGACATCGCGACGCGCGTGACCCGTCCGACCAGGATCGAATGCGAGCCGACCTCGACCTGCTCGAGCGTGTCGCAGAAGAACGACGTCTGCGCGTTCTCGAGGTAGGGCAGGCCGGTTGCCGCGTCGGTGCGCCACGCGTCGTGCGCGAAACGCGCATCGGAGCCCGTCGTGCTGCACGCGAGCGCGAGCGGCACGTGGCAGCTTCGCAGCGCGTTCACGCAGAAGCGCCGGCGGCCGGTGATCGACGCGTGAATGCTGGCGCGCCGGTTGATGCATACCAGCACGGTCGGCGGATCGAGCGCGACCGACGTGAACGAGCTGGCGGTCAGCGCGCACGGTGCGGCCTCGGCGCCGTCGCCGCCGGTCGTGACGATCGTGACGGTGGCGGCCACGCCGCGCATCGCCTGTTTCAATTGCTGCGCAATGTCCACGGTGTTCATCATGATGCGGTCCTGTCACGAGGAGCCCCGGCGCCGCGCGGCTCGCGCCGCGCGGCGCCGGGGCGGGCGTCAAAGCTGGTACGCGTCGGCCCAGGTCCAGTGGTAGGACTTGAAGTCGGCGCGGCGCGACTTGAGCTCGGCGTCGCGCGCCTGCTGCTCGGGGCCGTCGGGCAGGTGGAACACGCCGCCGTTGCCGGCCGACGCAAGCTGGATCCGCGCGCTGCGGTCGATCCGCAAGCGCTGGTACTCGACCAGCGCGGCGCCGAGGGCCTCCTTCGACGCGAGACCGGTCACGCACCGGCCGAGCACGACCGCGTCCTCAAGCGCCTGCGCGGCGCCCTGCGACTGGTACGGCAGCATCGGATGGCACGCGTCACCGAGCAGGCACACGCTGTCCCACACCCAGCGCGTGAGCGGCTGGCGGTCGTGCAGCGACCAGCGGCTCAGGTCCGACGCGCAGCGGATCAGCCCGACGAGGCGCGGATCCCAGCCGTCGAGCTCGGCCTCGAGCGTCGCGCGATCGCCCTTGCTGCTCCACGATTCGCGCGTGCTGCCGTCGCCCGGCACGATCACGACGAGGTTCAGTAGCCGGCGATCGCGCACCCAGTAATGGATCGCGTGCCGGCCGGGCCCGAGCCAGATCGTCACCTGCGGTTCCTTGACGATCTCGAACACGGGCGAGCGCGGATCGATCGCATCGACGTCGATCAGCGCGCGATACGCGTCGTCGCCGCTGT
>NZ_JAAGPO010000402.1:0-3327 GCF_017104825.1 Burkholderia sp. Ac-20345
TGCATGCGCGAGCACGATCGCCGGATTGCGCAGCAGCCCGCCCCAGTTGCCGGAGTGATGCGCGCCGTCGCGGGCGCGCAGGCTCAGCTTGAAATTGACCGAGCCACGCGAGCCGAGGAACACCGTGGGGCGCGCGGCGGCGATGCGCGGGCCGTCGGACGCGATCAGCACGTCGGCCGCGAGCGCGTCGCGCTCCTGGCGGCACAGCGCGTCGAGGCCCGGCGAGCCCGTTTCCTCGCCCATCTCGATCAGCAGCTTCGCGTTGAAGCCAAGCCGGCCGCCGCGTGCGTCGAGCACGCTCGCCAGCGCCGCCAGGTTGATCGTGTGCTGGCCCTTGTTGTCGGCGCTGCCGCGGCCGTACCAGCGGTCGCCGTCGGCCGTCAGCGTCCATGGGGACAGCGGCGCGCGCCACTGCGCGTCGTAGCCGCGCACGACGTCGCCGTGGCCGTAGATCAGCACCGTCGGCAGCGCGTCGTCTTCGTGGCGCGAGGCGAGCAGGAACGGGCCGCCGCCGTCGACGGGATTGTCGACGATCCGCGACGTGAAGCCGAGGCGCGCGGCCTCGGGGGCGATCTCGTCGGTCAGGTAGGCGCGCAGCGCGGCTTCGTTGCCGCTTTCCTGGCTTTCGGTGCGCAGGCCGACGCGGCGGCTCAGGGTCGTGAAGAACGCACCGGATTCGAACTGGTTCAGCGCGTGCTGGATGGCGGCGGTACGGCTCAAGTCGTGTCTCCTCTGTCGGGTTCGCTGCACGCGCCGGATCGAGCATGCAGCGTGAAGTGCGATCGATTCTAGAAAGCCGTTTTTTTTGTCACAATGATCGAATTTCGAACCTTTCTTTGCCGAAAAGGCAAAGCAGCGCGGCCGGCAGCCGGGCGGAGACAGAACGATGGCGGCTTTCCTGCATGGCCTGGCGTTGCGGTATTTCGTCGAAGTGGCGCGCACCGGCTCGATCAGCGACGCGTCCGCGCGGCTGCACGTGGCCGTATCGGCGATCAGCCGCCAGATCGCGAAACTCGAGAGCGAGCTCGGTGCGCCGCTGTTCGAGCGCCGGCCGCGCGGGATGGCGCTGTCGGAGGCCGGCGAGCGGCTCCTGGCGTTCGCGCAGCGCAGCCTGCTGGAGGCCGAGCACGTGATGAAGGACATCGGCGGGCTCGACGCGCTGCACGGCAGCCTGCTGAAGATCGCATGCTCGGAAGGGTTCGCGATCGATTTCCTGCCCGGCACGCTCGCCAGCTTCAAGGCGCGCCATCCGGGTGTGGATTTCTCCGTGTGGGTGGTGTCGCCGGCGGACGCGACGCGGCGCGTGCGTGACGGCGACGTGGACATCGCGTTGAGCTTCAGCCTCGCGCCGGAGAAGGGCGTGCGCGTCGAGCATACCGAGCGCGCGCCGATCTTCGCACTGGTGCGGCACGACCATCCGCTCGCGACGCGTGAAGCGGTGTCGCTCGCCGATGTCGCGCGTCACTCGCACGTGTTGCCCGAGGCCGGCACGACGGTGCGCCAGTTGATCGACATCGCGTGCGCGCTCGACGGGCTGCTGCTCGAGCCCGAACTGACGAGCAACAACACGGCGGCGATGTACGGCTACGCGCGGCGCACGGGCGCGGTGATGTTCACCGGGCTGCTGTCGGTGCGCGACCGCTGCGCCGCGGACGGCTTCGTCGTCGTGCCCGTGACGAACCCGCAACTGCGCGAGCGCAGCATCCAGGTGCAGACGATGGCGGGGCGCGATCTGCCCGCATCGGTCCGCGCGTTCCGCGACCATCTGATCGATGCGATGCAGGCCGCATCGTTGCCGCCGGCAGCCGCGCGCGGCCCGAGACGCCGGCCCGTGAGATAATCGTCAATCCGCCTTCCGTGCCCATGCGGCTCATCGAGCCGCATCGCCCCTGTTCGACGCCAAATTGAAGAACCTGCTTGTCACCCTCGATCACGCCGGTGAGTTCGACGAGATCATCGACGTGCGCACGCCGCTCGAGTTCGCCGAGGATCATATTCCCGGCGCACTGAACGCGCCCGTGCTCAGCAACGAGGAGCGCGTGCTCATCGGTACGATGTACCGGCAGGTGTCGCCCTACGAGGCGACCCGTGTCGGCGCGGCGATCGTCGCGCGCAACATCGCGCGCCATCTCGACACGACGTTCGCCGACCGGCCGCGCAACTGGCGGCCGCTGATTTACTGCTGGCGCGGCGGCAAGCGCTCGGGCTCGATGACGACCTGGTTCAACCTGATCGGCTGGAAGGCGCGCCAGCTCGAAGGCGGCTACAAGGCGTACCGCCAGTCGGTGTGTGCGACGCTCGCGTCGCTGCCGACACGTTTTCGCTACATCGCGCTCGTCGGCCATACGGGCTGCGGCAAGACGCGCCTGCTGAACGCACTGCGCGACGTGGGCGCGCAGACGCTCGATCTCGAGGCGCTCGCGTGCCATCGCGGCTCGCTGCTCGGCGCGCTGCCGGGCAAGCCGCAGCCGGCACAGAAGGGGTTCGATTCAGGGCTCGTCGAAACGCTTGGACGTTTCGACCCCGAATGGCCGGTGTTCGTCGAATCGGAAAGCCGTCGAATCGGGCTCGTGCAGTTGCCGATCGCGTTGATCGAAGCGTTTCACGCGGGTCCGTGGGTGCATGTCGACGCGGCGCACGACGAGCGCATCGCATTCCTCCTCGACGACTACGCGCACCTGTTCGACGAACCGGAAGCGTTCAAGGCGCAACTCCATCGGCTGATCGGCCTGCATAGCCGCGAACAGGTCACGCACTGGCAGGCGCTGATCGATGTGGACGCGCGGGCCGAACTGTTCACCGAGCTGATCGACAAGCATTACGATCCTGCCTACGCACGGACCTACCGCGCGACGTACAACAAGCCGAACCGGGCGCTGACGTTCACGTTCCGGCCCAACGCCGCCGACGGGCGCGATCAGGCGCGTGCGCTGCTGGCCGAACTCGCGCAAGCCGGGTTGCCCGCATCGGCCGCGCTTGCCGCAGGCGCGACATCCGAATCCGACCAAAACCAATCGACGACCACACGATGACGACCACACGCACCCAACCCAGTCCGGCTCTCGGCTGGATGACCTTCCTGCTGATCGCGGTCGCAGGCCTGTTCTATGTGAAATGGTTTCCGTACTACAACAAGGCGTTCGTTGCCGCCGAGCATCATTCGATCGGCCAGTCGATCCTGATGGGCACGTCGGCGGCCGCGCCCGAGCCGTCGCTGAAGGCCGCGCTCGACTACGCGTGGGCGTACGGCAAGGCGATCTGGCAGGCGATGGTGCTCGGCCTGCTGCTCGGTTCGGCCGTGCAGGCGCTGCTGCCCGCGCACTGGGT
>NZ_JAAGPO010000403.1:0-3513 GCF_017104825.1 Burkholderia sp. Ac-20345
ACGACGACCACAGAGTGTGACAAGATAGTCAACACTATTTCCCTACCCGACGCTCTTCCGATCTGGGCTCGCGATCGTCAAGCGCGTGGCCGCGCAGCAGGGCGCGACGGTGTCGCTCGGCGACGCGGCCGCGGGCGGCCTGCTCGTCAGCGTCGTGTTCCGCGACGCCGAGATGCCGGCCGAGGCGCCGCAACCGTCCGAATCCGTGTGAAGAACGGCGCCGGCGGCCGCTTAAGCCCCGCTTAAGGCTGATTAAGCCTCCTTTAAGTCAGGGTCGTTACGCTGCGTCCTAACAAAGAGGAGGTCCTACGATGAACACCCGATTCCTTGCGCGCGGCGCCGTCGCGGTCGCCGTGGCGGCCGCCCTGTCCGCCGGTTATGTCGCCGGCACCCGCCGCGCCGATCCGCAGATCATTACGCCCGCGCAGGCTGCCGCGCTGATGCCGGCCGAAGCCGCCGCCAAGACCGGCATCCCCGATTTCTCGGGGCTCGTCGAGACCTACGGCCCCGCGGTCGTGAACATCAGCGCGAAGCACGTCGTGAAGCAGGTGTCGCGGCGCGTGCCGCAGCCGCAACTGCCGATCGATCCGAGCGACCCGTTCTACCAGTTCTTCAAGCACTTCTACGGCCAGGTGCCGGGCATGGGCGGTGACGCGCAGCCGGACGACCAGCCGAGCGCGAGCCTCGGTTCCGGGTTCGTCATCAGCTCCGACGGGTACATCCTGACCAACGCGCACGTGATCGACGGCGCGAACGTCGTCACGGTCAAGCTGACCGACAAGCGCGAATACCGGGCGAAGGTCGTCGGCGCGGACAAGCAGTCCGACGTCGCGGTGCTGAAGATCGACGCGAGCGGCCTGCCGACCGTGAAGATCGGCGATCCGGCGCAGAGCAAGGTCGGCCAGTGGGTCGTCGCGATCGGTTCGCCGTACGGCTTCGACAACACGGTCACGTCGGGCATCATCAGCGCGAAGTCGCGCGCGCTGCCAGACGAGAACTACACGCCGTTCATCCAGACCGACGTGCCGGTGAACCCCGGCAACTCGGGCGGCCCGCTGTTCAACCTGCAGGGCGAGGTGATCGGCATCAACTCGATGATCTACTCGCAGACGGGCGGCTTCCAGGGCCTGTCGTTCGCGATCCCGATCAACGAGGCGATCAAGGTGAAGGACGAGCTCGTGAAGACGGGCCACGTGAGCCGCGGCCGTCTCGGCGTCGCCGTGCAGGGGCTGAACCAGACGCTCGCGAGCTCGTTCGGACTGCAGAAGCCGGACGGCGCGCTCGTCAGCTCGGTCGACCCGAACGGCCCGGCCGCTAAGGCCGGCCTGCAGCCGGGTGACGTGATCCTGTCGGTCAACGGCTCGCCGGTTGCCGATTCGACGTCGCTGCCCGCGCAGATCGCGAACCTGAAGCCGGGTTCGAAGGCCGACCTGCAGATCTGGCGCGACAAGTCGAAGAAGTCGATCAGCGTGACGCTCGGCGCGATGGCCGACGCGAAGCTCGCGTCGAACGACGGCGGCCCGGTCGAGCAAGGGCGCCTGGGTGTCGCGGTGCGTCCGCTGTCGCCGCAGGAGCGCAGTGCCGACAACGTGTCGCACGGCCTGATCGTGCAGCAGGCCGGCGGACCGGCCGCCAACGCGGGCATCCAGCCCGGCGACGTGATCCTCGCGGTCAACGGCCGCCCGGTCACGAGCCCCGAGCAGTTGCGCGACGCGGTCAAGGGCGCGGGCAACAGTCTTGCTCTGCTGATCCAGCGCGATAATGCACAGATCTTCGTGCCGGTCGACCTGAGCTGACCGGCCACGGCCGACGGCCGGCCAGGCCGGCCGCGGCGGGCGCCGCCGCCGTTCGAACGCGTGACGCCGCGCCCTGTATGTGTTCCGACCCCAAGGAGAGAGCCATGCAATATCTACGCAACGTGTCCCGATTTGCCGTCGCCGCGGCGCTGGCCGCCGGCCTCGCAGCCGGAGCGACCGGCGCGTACGCGCAGTCGGACGGCTTGCCCGCCGCGCGCCAGCAGGGCGACGTCACCTTCGTGTCCGGCGGCGTCGGGCAGGACGAATCGACGGCGTTCCAGCGCAACGAGCCGAGTTGGCCGCTGGCGCTGCGGTTCACCGGCAAGGGCGGCGAGTTCCTGGCCGACGTCCATGTGCGGATCGTCGACGGCAAGGGCGCCGAAGTGCTGAAGACCGACGCGCGCGGGCCGTACATGCTCGTGAAGGTGCCGCCGGGCCGCTATACGGTGTACGCGTCGTACCAGGGCAACGAGGAATCCCGCGCCGTCACGGTCGGCGCGAAGGGCGGCGCGAAAACCGCATTCCAGTGGAGCGCGCAGTAGCGCGCCGCGCGCGGCCCCGGCCGGGGTCGCGCATTCGGCTGCGGTTTCGCCCATAATGAAAGCCACGGCACCCGTGCCGTGGCTTTTTCGTTTCCTGAGTCCGGTCTGGCCGGGCCGCCCCAAGGAGAAACGATGTCCGACGCAGCCGACCCTCGTCTCGAAATCGTGCCGAACCGCCATCGCGTGCGCGTGATCCATCGCGGCATCACGTACGCCGATTCGCACGGCGCGCTGACCGTGCGCGAAACGGGCCTGCCGGACACCCACTACCTGCCGCGCGGCGACGTCAACATGCGCCGGCTCGTGAAATCGGGCGTCACGTCCGCTTGCCCGTTCAGGGGCGAGGCCGTGCACTTCGACTTGCAGACGGAAGACGGCGTGATCGAGAACGCCGCATGGAGTTACGAGGAACCGAAGGCGGCTGCGTTGGCGCTTGCGCACTACGTCGCCTTCGACGCCGCACGGATCGACAGTCTCGTCGAGACGTCCTGATGCGGCGCGTGTTCATCGGGGAGGCGTCATGGAACTGAACGACACATTACGCGTACCGCTCGCGCCGCCTGTCGTGCGGGAGGCGTTCGAGGATCTTGCGTTGCTGCGCGCGAGCTTCGACCATTGCGAATCCTTCGTGAAGCTCGCGGACGGCGAGTTCGCGCTGACGATCACGGTGCCGCTCGGCCCGCTGCGCGCCCGCTACGACGTGCGTGCGCATGTGGCCGCCGAGCAGGGCGACGCGGAAGGGCAGCCGCGCCGCGTGCTCAACTTCAAGGCGCGGGCCGACGGGCTCGGCGCACTGCGCGGCCAGGTCGAACTCGTGCTGATGCCGGACGACGACGCGAACGCCACGCGCATCGAGTACGTGGTCTGGGCGACGGCGAGCGGCCCGCTCACCGAACTGCCGGGGCGGCAGATCGAAAATACGCTGCGCGAATGGACCGACGATTTCTTCCGTGAATTCTGCGCGGTTGTCCAGGCGAAGCACGGTCTCGCACCGAATCGCGCGCGCTCGGCCGCACCGCGGCGCCAGCATGTGTTCCTGCGTCCGGCGGCGCTGGTGGCCGCGACGAAGCGTTCGCTGCCGCCGCACCTCGGCGGCGCGCTGACCGGGCGTGCCGCCAGCGCGCTCCCGCATCGCGGCTCCGGCACGGTGCCGGTCTGGGCGTGGGCCGCGATGA
>NZ_JAAGPO010000404.1:0-3237 GCF_017104825.1 Burkholderia sp. Ac-20345
TCGGCGGTGCTGGCAACCGGCAACCGTGCGCTGTTCGCGGGCGCGGCCGGCGAGGCGCTGGTCGCCGCGCTGCCGGCGTCGCTGAAGGCACATGCGGTCGTGCGCAAGCAGGCCGATGCGCCGTTCGACGCGGTGCTGTTCGAAGGCGACAGCGACGAGCTGCAGACGCTCGTGAAGGACGTCGCGCAGCGGCCGGGCCCGATCGTGTCGGTGCAGGGCGTGTCGGTGGGCGCGTTCGAGAACGGCGATGCGGAAGATTACGCGCTGGAACGGCTGTTGACGGAACGCTCGGTGAGCGTGAACACGGCCGCGGCGGGTGGCAATGCGAATTTGATGACGATCGGCTGATCATCCTTGCCGTTCGGATCAAACATAGGAAGCGGCAAGGCGATCCCGAAGCCGCTCCATTTACCCTGGTACCAAGGAGATGCTATGCAACACACGATGAAAAAGCTGGCAGGCGCGACGTTCGTCGCGGTCATGTCGCTGGCGGGGACGGCCCATGCGGATGACGTGAAGATCGGTTACGCAGGGCCGATGACGGGCGCGCAGGCGCACTACGGCAAGGATATGCAGAACGGGATCGTGCTCGCGATCGAGGATTTCAACGCGACGAGCCCGAAGATCGGCGGCAAGCCGGTGAAGTTCGCACTCGACACGCAGGACGACCAGGCTGACCCGCGCACCGGCACGACGGTCGCGCAGAAGCTCGTCGACGACGGCATCAAGGGCATGCTCGGCCACTTCAACTCGGGCACGACGATTCCGGCTTCGCGCATCTACGCGAACGCGGGCATTCCGCAGATCGCGATGGCGACCGCACCGGAATACACGCAGCAGGGCTACAAGACGACCTTCCGCATGATGACGTCCGACACGCAGCAGGGCTCGGTGGCCGGCACGTTCGCGTCGAAGGATCTCGGCATGAAGAAGATCGCGATCGTCGACGACCGCACGGCCTACGGCCAGGGTCTCGCCGACCAGTTCGAGAAGGCTGCGAAGGCCGGCGGCGCGTCGATCG
The DNA here is from genome assembly GCF_017104825.1 of Burkholderia sp. Ac-20345. Lineage (NCBI taxonomy): Bacteria > Pseudomonadati > Pseudomonadota > Betaproteobacteria > Burkholderiales > Burkholderiaceae > Burkholderia > Burkholderia sp. Ac-20345. The sequence goes on from NZ_JAAGPO010000404.1 coordinate 1,022, forward strand.
TCGACCGTGAATTCACGAACGACAAGGCGGTCGACTTCAAGGCGATCCTGACCAAGCTGAAGGCTGCGAAGCCGGATCTCGTCTACTACGGCGGCGCGGATTCGCAGGCTGCACCGATGGTCAAGCAGATGAAGACGCTCGGCATCACCGCCCCGCTGATGAGCGGCGAAATGGTGAAGACGCCGACGTTCCTGAAGATCGCGGGCAACGCGGCCGACGGCACGATCGCTTCGCTGGCAGGTCTCCCGCTGGAAGAAATGCCGGGCGGCAAGACGTACGCGGACAAGTACAAGAAGCGCTTCGGCGAAGACGTGCAGACGTACTCGCCGTACGCGTACGACGGCGCGATGGCACTGTTCAACGCAATGAAGAAGGCCGATTCGACCGATCCGGCGAAGTACCTGCCGCTGCTCGCGAAGACCGACATGGCCGGCGTGACGTCGACGCACGTCGCGTATGACGCGAAGGGCGACCTGAAGAACGGCGGCATCACGATGTACAAGGTCGAGAAGGGCGAGTGGAAGCCGCTGAAGAGCATCGGCGGCAAGTAAGCAGCCTGTGACGTGACGAACGGGTGGCGGCGTGTGCCGCTGCCCCGCCGATCATGTGAAAAAGCCACCGGGCCGTAGGGCCGGGTGGCTTTTTCTTATTCCGCAGCCGCGCAAGCGGCTATTCGCGACGCACGCGCAGCAGGAACTTCTGCAGCTTGCCCGTCGGCGTGCGCGGCAGCGCCTGTACGAACGTGAATTCGCGCGGGATCTTGTACGCAGCGAGCCGCTCGCCGCAGAACGCGCGCAGCGCGTCTGCATCGGGCACGCTGCCCGCGCGCAGCACCACGTGCGCAACGACCGTCTCGCCCCAGTCGGGATGCGGGACGCCGACCACGGCCGCCTCGGCAATGTCCGGGTGCGCGCCGAGCACGTCTTCCACTTCCTTCGAATAGACGTTCTCGCCGCCCGTCACGATCATGTCCTTCAGCCGGTCGACGATGAACAGGTAGCCATCCTGATCGATCCGCGCGATGTCGCCGGTGCGGTACCAGCCGTCCGGCGCGAATGCGGCGCGTGTCGCGGCCGCATCGTCGAGATAGCCGAGCATCATGCTGTCGGTCTTCAGCCAGATCTCGCCGGTCTCGCCCGGCTGCGCGTCGATGCCGTCCATCCGTACGACGCGCAGGTCGACGCCCGGGCCGCCCGTGCGGCCGATCGAACCGGCCTTCGCGACCTGCTCGTCCGGATACAGCGTCGTGCCGGCCGGGCCCGCTTCCGTCATGCCGTACACCTGGAAGAACGCGTCGCTGCGATACGCGCGCGCAAGCCGTTCGGCCTGCGCGGGGCCGATCGGGCCGCCGCCGTACAGCCACGCGCGCACGCTCGACAGGTCGAACGCCGCGAAGCCGTCGATCGTGTCGAGCGGCAGCAGGTACGACACCGGCGCGCCGAAATACAGCGTCACGCGCTCGCGCTCGACGGTCTGCAGGAACCGCAGCGGATGGTATTCGCGCAGCAGCACGACGGTGCCGCCCGCGACCAGCGTGCCGCCGAACCAGTTGTTGAGCGGCGACGAATGCCAGATCGGCATCGCCATCAGCGTGCGCTCATTGCGGCCGATGCCGGTCGCGAGCGCCGCCTGCATCGCCGCGAGCGTCACGGTGCGGTGGCTGTGCACGCAGCCTTTCGGGTGGCCGGTCGTGCCGGACGTATAGAGGATCTGCGCGATTTCGCCGTCGGCCGGCTCGATGCCGGCGAGGCCGTCCATCGACGCGCACAGCGTGTCGAAGCACGGCACGCCGTCGAGCTCGCCTTCGGTCACGAGCCGCCGCGCGGGATGCACGAGGCGTTCGATCACGGGGGCGAGCGCCACGTCGAACAGCAGCGCCTTGCTGCGGCTGTGTTCGAGCACGTAGTCGACTTCCGGCGCCTGCAGCTTGTGATTGATCGGCACGAACGTCGCGCCGAGCCGCCATGCGCCGAACATCAGGTCGACGAAGGCCGGCGTGTTGAAGCACATCGCGGCGACACGGTCGCCGGCCGCGACGCCGAGCGCGCTCAGCACGGCTGCCGCGCGGTGCGAGCGCTCGCGCGCGGCGGCATAGGTGATCGTCGCGGATTCGCTGACGAGGAACGGCTTGTCGGGCGTCGCACGGGCGGCGCGGTCGAGGGCGGCGACGAGGTTCATCGGGACTCCGGGCGGGCGATCGTAGGCGAACTGGGTCG
>NZ_JAAGPO010000405.1:0-3164 GCF_017104825.1 Burkholderia sp. Ac-20345
CGCAGCCGAAGCCGCGATGCCCGCACCGGCAGCCGATGCGAAGGCCGCCGAACCGGCTCCGGTCGCCGCGGAAGCGCCGGCGCCGGAAGCCGCGCAGCCTGCCGTAGCAGCAGCGCCTGCCGACATGCCGGCTGCGGATGCGAAGGTGCCGGAAGAAGCCGCAGCGCAGCCCGCCGACATGCCGGCGTTGTCCGATCCGGCGCAAGGATTGCCGCCGGCTCAGGTCGACCAGCAGGCCGCCCCGGCTACACCGGTCGTGCCGGCTCCGGCTGTCATCTCGACGAGCACGTCGTCGTAAGCACGCGGGTCGGACGCCCGTGCGGCCGGAACGCAGGCCGCACGGGCGTCGTTCGAGCCCGATGCCCGACGGTCGTTTCCTGTTTGATGGGTGTTGGTTCCATCCCCGAGATCAACACCTCTTTTTGCCTGACGAGGATGCAAGGAGGCCTCAACCATGAGGATCTTTTTGGTCGCTCTGCTGTTGTACAGCGCACAAGCCGCGGCGCAGGTGGCTTTTCAGAACCCTGCGGTCTTCGTCATCCTGGGCGAGCAGACCGCGGCGAACGCCGTAAGCGTCGCGCAGGCGCTGTCGACGCTCGGTCGCGCCGACAACACGGCATGCGCGCCGATGATGATGATCGGCGATCCGCAGATGATCTACATGATGCCGGAGGAGGGTCACGCGCCGTCGTGGCAATCGCCTGTATACGGCCGTGGCGCGCCGTTCGAAGCGCAGAGCGGGCCGACGCCGACCGGCAAGACGATCGGCGCGATGCAGCATGCCGAGGACATGCAGACGCAGCCATGGAACGACGGCAGCGCGATCACGCAGAAGATCGCCGGCGAGTCGAGCGTGACGGCGGCGGATCGGGTGAGCGGGTGGCAGCGCAACGGGCTCAACTCGATCGAGACGGCCCGTTCGACGGAAGTGACGGTCAACGGCAAGACCTACCGGGCCTATCGTGACGACCTCAACCGCTCCGCGAAGCCGGTCGTCGAGCCGCAGATCTACACCCAGCGCGTCGTCTTCTGCCGATAACGAAACGTCAATCCGAGGACGGCCCGGCGCCGCGCCGCGGGACCACGATGCCCCGCCCCACGCGATCCGGCAACGGCCGTTTCGACAACCAACCCAAGCGACGAGGCCATCGTGAACTATTGCTGTCAGATCAGGGTGTCGGGCCCGCAGGATCTCGAACGCGATGCGGGTACGGCGCCGTTCCTGGCCGTCCGGCGCAACCATGTCGTACCGTCGCGGCCGCTCGTCTACCTGTCGCAGCAGCACGATGCTGCGCTGGTCGACTGTCTCGAATCGCGCGGCTGGGACGTGTGGCGCGCGAAAACCGTTGCGGACGCATTGAATCTCGTCAGGGTGAACCGTCCGCACGCGGGTATCGTCGATTTCGGCAGCTTCGCGTCGCCCGACGTGACCTCGTTCGAGGCGCTGCTGCGCGATCCGCGCGTCGGCTGGGTCGCGCTCGCCGACAATGAGCGGCTGCGGGATCTCACCATCGCGCGCTTGATTCGCCGCTGCTGCTTCGACTACGTGCGCAATGCGACCGCCTATACGACGATCGGCTATCTGGTCGGCCATGCATACGGGATGCTGAATCTCGCGGACGGCAGCCCGGACGCCGATGCCGCGCCCCCGGGCGATACGATGATCGGCTCGTGCGACGCGATGCGCCGGCTGTTCGCGACGATCCGCAAGGTCGCGAACACGGACGCCACCGTTTTCATCGCCGGCGAATCCGGTACCGGCAAGGAGCTGACGGCGGCGGCGATCCACCGGCAGTCGTTGCGTGCCGACGCGCCATTCGTTGCCGTGAACTGCGCGGCCATTCCGTCGACGCTGCTGCAGGCCGAACTGTTCGGCCACGAGCGCGGCGCGTTCACGGGCGCGCACCAGCGCAAGATCGGCCGGATCGAGGCCGCGCACGGCGGCACGCTGTTTCTCGATGAAATCGGCGACATGCCGTTCGAGAGCCAGGCGAGCCTGCTGCGCTTCCTGCAGGAAGGCACGATCGAGCGGCTCGGCGGGCACGCGTCGATTCCGGTGGACGTGCGGATCGTGTCGGCGACCCACGTCGATCTCGAGGCCGCGATGCAGGCGGGGCGGTTCCGTGCCGACCTGTACTACCGCCTGTGCGTGCTGCGCATCGACGAGCCGCCGCTGCGCGTGCGCGGCCGCGACATCATGCTGCTCGCCGACTACGTGCTGCGGCGCTATCGCGACGACAGCTCGCACCGGATTCGCGGCTTCATGCCGTGCGCGATCGAAGCGATCCACAACTATCCGTGGCCGGGCAACGTGCGGGAGCTGATCAACCGGATCCGGTTCGCGGTCGTGATGACGAACGGCCCGATGATCTCGGCCACCGATCTCGAACTGCACCCGTACACGTCGCGGCAGCCGCCGACGCTTGCGCAAGCACGCCGGCAGGCCGAGCGGCGCGCGATCGAGGAAACGCTGATGCGCCATCGTCACCAGCATGCGGACGTGGCGGCCGACCTTGGCATTTCGCGCGCGACGCTGTATCGGCTGATGACCGCGCACGGGCTGCACGGCTGACGCGCCGCGGCCCTCGGCCCCCGGCCGCTCAAGACCGCGCGACGTCGGCCGTTAAAACAGGAAACGGCCCGTCCGGCCCGCCGGCGCAGGAATGCGCGCGCGGCCGGCACGCGGCGCATCACGCTTATCCGAGGTTATCGTGGCAGAGTGCAGTCACTGCGGCAGGACGTTCCTGGTCGGCGGGCGGTCGATCGACGGCCGCCGCTATTGCCGTCCGGCGTGCGCGCAAGCGCATCCGATCGTCGTCGAGGCAGAACGGGTGCCCGACGCGAAAGTCTGGGAATACGTGCACGACTGGCGTTACGGGCCATGCCCGATCTGCCGTCGCGACGACCAGCCGGTCGATGTCCATGCGTCGCATCGCGTCGTGTCGCTGCTGTTCGTCACGCGCTGGGCGACGCGGCGTCACGTGTGTTGCCGGCGTTGCGGCCGCAGGAAGCAGGCGGTCGCGCTGCTGGCCTCGGCCGCGTTCGGCTGGTGGGGGCTGCCGTGGGGCCTCGTGCTGACGCCGATTCAGCTCGCGCGCAACGCGCTCGGGCTGGCCGCGCGCGATCCGGAGGTCGCGACGCAACAGTTCGAGCAGCTCGTGCGG